>JAITKE010000097.1 GCA_031278595.1 Puniceicoccales bacterium | reverse complement strand
GGGACGCTCGCTTTGCGAGCAAGCGGCTTTAGCCGCTTAAGCCCTCTTTGAAGGCTGTCCCAGGGCCTCCAAAAAAAACTAGAGGGCTGTCGTCAGCCTTCAGGGAATCCTCCTCTCCCTTCCTGAGAGTTTAGGGAAATTTTCTCTCCCTTCTAAAAATCCTTGTGGACCGTCGGGAATTGCCCAAGGTCAATATCCACGCCAGCAAGAGCATTTGCCGCAGCTCTCGGAGTTTCCGAGTGGAGCGCTGCCTTGGCCGAGGGGCGAGGGCAGGAGGAGCAGAAAACCGCCCCTCTAAAAGTTGCGAGCGGATAGAGAAACATGTCGAAAGCGGAATACCTCGAAAAGGGACCGGTCATCGATGCGTTCAAAACGCACGAGAAGGATACGGGATCCTGCGAAGTCCAAGTGGCCATTCTGACGGCCCGCATCCAGCACATCACGGAGCACCTGCGTTCCCATAAAAAGGATTATCACACCCGTCGGGGACTGATCGCGATGGCCAATCACCGGCGGAAGCTCCTGGACTACCTCCAGAAGCACAGCCTGCCGCGCTACGAGGCCCTCATCCAGCGCCTGAACCTGCGCCGGTAAGTTCTGGCGAAGGAGGCAAGGTTTGGGTCATGGCAGGAGAAGCTAGGGTTTGGATGGGCGAAGAGGAGACAATGGTTTGGCCATGAGGGGAAAGGTGATGGTTTGGGCGGGAACAGTGGGCCGGGAGGCTCGGTTTTTTGGTTTTATGAATGGAAAAGAGAGGGGCTCTGAAGGACGGGCCCGGGCGGAGTAGAAGGAGAAATATATGAAGCAGTTATACAATGTGGAGGTGCCCGAGCGGGGCCTGGAATTCTCCACCGGCAGTTTGGCGAAACAGGCCAATGGAGCGGTGACGGTGCAGCTGGGGGACACCTGTGTCTTCGTCAGCGCGGTGGCGGCGGAGAGCCCCCGGGCCGGGCAGGATTTTTTCCCCCTGAGCGTCGATTATCGGGAGAAGTTCTCAGCAGCCGGCCGGATTCCCGGGGGCTATTTCAAGCGGGAGGGCCGGCCATCGGAAAAAGAAGTCCTGAGCTCGCGGCTCTGCGACCGCCCGCTGCGGCCGCTTTTCCCCAAGGGCTTCATGAACGAAGTGCAGATCATCGGCTACCTCCTGTCGGCCGACCTGCAGAACGACGGCGACATCCTGATGATCAACGGCGCGTCGGCGGCCCTGCTCTGCTCCGACATCCCCTGGGACGGCCCCATCGGGGCGATCCGCCTGGCGGACATCGGTGGTGAATGGGTCGTAAATCCCACCCATGAGCAGATGCTGGATTCCCGGTTGGACATGGTCTATGTCGGCAACGAGTGCCATCTGCTGATGATCGAGGGGAATGCCGACCAGCTGCCGGAGGCGCGATTTGTGGAGGCCCTTCGCTTCGCCCAGGAGAACCTTCGGCCGATTCTACGGGCCCAGCGGGAGCTGGCCGCCCTGGCGGGTAAGCCCAAGCGGGAGTTCCCACTGGTCCGGCCCGACGGACGCGTCCTGGCCCTCTGCTCGCGCTTCGAAGAGCGCCTGCGGGAGGCCATTGCCCTGCCGGAGAAGCTCTCCCGCAACGCCGCCATCGCCGCCATTAAGGAGGAGATAAAAACGGGCCTGAGGGAGGAATTGGCCCAGGAGCTGGAGGAGCCGGAAACGGCGCTATCCGTGGCCCTCGAAGAAGTGCTCGAAAAAATCCATCGGCATCGCCTGCTGGCGGAGGGAAAGCGTTCGGATGCCCGGGCCTGCGATGAGATCCGTCCCATCGAGTGCGCCACCGGCGTCCTGCCCTGTGTCCACGGCTCCGCGCTTTTCCAGCGAGGCGAGACCCAGGCGCTGGTGACCACGACGCTGGGCTCATCGCGGGACATTCAGGAGATCGACGCGGTTTCCGGCGGTATCCACTCCAAGACCTTCGTGCTGCACTACAACTTCCCGCCCTTTTCGGTGGGCGAGACGGGCCGCATGGGCTCGACCGGCCGGCGGGAGATCGGCCACGGGGCATTGGCGGAGCGCTCGCTGACGCCGGTGCTGCCGGGGGAGGAGGAATTTCCCTACGCCATCCGCGTGCTGTCCGATATTTTGGAATCCAACGGCTCCTCCTCCATGGCCACCGTCTGCGGCGGTTGCCTGGCCCTGATGGACGCCGGGGTCAAGATCACGGCGCCGGTGGCCGGCATCTCGGTCGGACTGGTCACGGCCAGCGATGGGAAAGGGGAAATCCAAAAGCACCTCCTCCTGACCGATATCATCGATGCCGAGGATCATTTCGGCGACATGGACTTCAAGATCGCCGGCACCCGGGAGGGCATCACCGGCTTCCAGCTGGACCTGAAGATCCATGGCCTGCCGCTGAGCATTGCGGAGGAGGCGGTGGGCCGCAGCCGGGCGGCGAGGCTGAGAATTCTGGACCTCATGCGGGCCGTCCAGCCGGAGCCGCGGGAGGAGCTGAGGGAGAATGCGCCGCGCTACGAGCGGGTGAGGATCGATCCCGAAAAGATCGGTGCCCTCATCGGCCCCGGGGGCAAGAACATCAAGCGGATCACGGAAATTTCCGGCGCCCAGATCGACATCCACGAGGACAACAGCGGCTGGATATCGGTCTTTGCGACGGGCCGCGAGTCGCTGGAGCGGGCGTTGCAGGAGATCCAGCTCATTTCGGCGGAGATCGAGCCCGGAAAGGTCTACCGCGGCATCGTGCGTTCGGTGAAGGAGTTTGGGGTCTTTGTGGAATGCATCCCGGGCAAGGAGGGCATGGTGCACGTTTCGGAGCTCTCCGATATCCGCATCGAGCGGACGGAGGATGTCTGCCGGATCGGCGACGAGATCGTCGTCAAGTGCGTCGGCATCGACGAGCGCGGGCGGGTGCGCCTGAGCCGCAAGGCGGCGCTCTGCGAGGCCCGAGGAGATCCCTACGAGGCCAAGATACCCTCCAGCCGCCCACGAGGAGGCGCCCCAAGGGGGCGGGCCTCCCATCGGGAGCGCTGAGAGTGTCGTCAAGTAAAAGCTGGAGACTTTTGTCAATCGCGAGAGCTGGGGGCTCATCGAGCGTTTTGGCGGGGGCCCCGGGACGCTCGCTTCGCGAGCAAGCGGCTTTAGCCGCTTAAGCTCTCTTCGAGGGCTGTCCCGGGGCCCCAAAAATGCTCCCTCATTTTAGTTTGACGACGCCCTCTAGACCTTCCCCAAGCCTCCTCTTTCCCCGGCTCCATCGGATGTTCGGCCCCGTCGGGTGAGTTTTTTGGGCTCGGGGGCAGTGGTTCAGGCCTGGACAGGCTTTGGTTTGGGCGTTGTCCTCTGTCTTCAGCGTCCGCTGTCTTTGCAGCCTCCGGAAGCATGGGATGGGTTTTCAGGATTCAGGCCCGAGTGTTGTCCGCTGTCTTTGCGAGGTGAAAAGGAAAAAGGGACTTTTCCTTTTAGCCCCGCGGCCCGCGGAGCGGGCCAAATCCCTTCGGGATTTAAAGACAGCGGACAAAAACACAGGAGCCACCTCAATTTCCGCAGCAGAACCAGTCCAATTTCCACAACACAAGAACCATCTCCATTTCTGCTCCTCTCTGAACCCTTTCCGCTCCTTCGTCCAGATGAGAGGAAGTCTTTATGGACGAGGAACCTGCGCAGCAGCAGCAGCAGCAGCAGCAGCGAGAAGACCTACGCACCGACAGGAACCTCATCGGCGGAACGCGGCTTAACTCGACGGAACGCGATTTGACTTC
>JAITKE010000089.1 GCA_031278595.1 Puniceicoccales bacterium | reverse complement strand
TTTTATGCGAAGTCTATCCGCAGGTGTGTCAGGTTTGCTGCTGCGTGTTTTTCTCCTACTGCTCCGCTGGCCGATCCTGTGTTCCATCCAGTTCTTGCAAAACTCCTCCCTCGTTTTTTCTTCTTGCCAGAGAAGAGAAATTTCTTACCATTACTCCTATGGATCGGGTAAGCGGTGGCAGTACTCATGGAGTGGCATCTTCCTCCATACAGGATCGGACCAAGATCCTGAATACCCTGAACGCAGCCCAGGCGCGGGGCAATAATATGCACATCGTCCGCAAAATGGAGATAGCCGAGAATGACCTGCCGAAAGCAATCGACAAGGGGCACGGCTTTTTTAAGCACCTCATTTCCGGCAGCCGTGGCTCCAAAAGGGCCATTGAGCACATCATCGACAAAGGCGACCTGAATGCGCTGCAGCAATTGGCCGGCAAAGGCAAGAAGTACCGGACCCTCATCGCCAGCACCCTCGGCTCCATACTGGCCAACGGCTCCTGGACCGGAAAACGCGGGGTGGCCCTAGGAGGCACCGGCATCACCGTCTCGCCCGAAATGCGCGCCAAGACCATGAAGCTACTCAACAATCTTGCCACGGAGGGGAAGTTCAGTGCGGGTGATATTCGGCATGTCTTTTCCAAATTCCCCAAGGGGGTGACGGTGAACGATGTCATCCGGCAGGCGAAAAATGAAGCATCCACCACTCATCTAGATGACACCACGATCAATAGCTTCCGGAGTATCGCCAAGGGTCTCGGGAAAGAAAGAGCTCCCACGGAAGCCGGCCAGAAATATATTCCCAAAGCGGGGGAACAGAACTCTCCGTCGAGACCCAATCTCGGCGACCTGCAAACGGCTATAGGCAAGGTCCGCAAGGGATAATCCCGAACGATCCACCTGTGGGATCCTAGACAGGGGCGGCGGCCACGCCTCTGGCCATTTCTCTTCCCCCTCCCGCTTTTCCTCCTTGCCAGGGGGGATTTAAAGCTTCCATGGGCAGTCCATGAAGCAGATCTTCGTGACGGGGGGAGTGGTGTCGTCGCTGGGAAAGGGATTGACGGCGGGGGCGCTGGGGGCGCTGCTGGAGGGGCATGGCCTTCGGGTCGAGCTGAAGAAGTTCGATCCCTACCTCAACCTCGATCCGGGCACCATGAGCCCACTGCAGCACGGCGAGGTCTATGTGCTGGAGGACGGGACTGAGACTGACCTCGACCTGGGCCACTACGAACGTTTCACCCATGCGGTGCTGGGCCGGAGGCACTCGCTCACCTCGGGCCGGATCTACGAAAGCGTCCTGCAAAAGGAGCGAAATGGGGAATACCTGGGCCAGACCGTCCAGACCATCCCGCACGTGACCGACGCCATCAAGGAGCAGCTGCAGGTGGTGGATGAGCGGGCCGATCTCTGCATCACCGAGATTGGGGGGACGATCGGCGACATCGAGGGCCTGCCGTTTCTGGAGGCACTGCGACAGTTCGCGCTGGAACGGGGCCGGGAGGACGTGGTTTTCCTGCACCTCACGCTGCTGCCCTATCTGCGGGCGGCGGAGGAGCTCAAGACCAAGCCGACGCAGCAGAGCGTCGCGAAACTGCGGGAGATCGGCATCCAGCCGGACATCCTGGTCTGCCGCACGGAGCGGGAAATCTCGCCCGATATGCGGAGAAAGATCAGCCTATTCTGCAACGTCTCGCCGCGGGCGGTCGTCGAGGAGCGCGATCTGCAGGATTCGATCTATGAACTGCCCTCCGTGCTCCATCGGGAACAGCTGGACGCGCTGGTGTTGGAGCGGCTGGGCCTGCGCCCACGACGGGCCTACGAGGACATTTGGTCGGACATCCTGCGGCGGATTCGGGAGCCCTCTTGCCGCTGCCGCATCGGGCTGGTGGGAAAATACGTCAGCTGCAAGGATGCCTATAAATCGGTCTACGAAGCTTTGGCCCACGCCGGCATCGCCCTATGCTGCCGGGTGGAGATACGGACCATCGACGCCGAGGCCCTGGAATCCCCCGAAGCGGCGGAGCTCCTGAAAGGCCTCGACGGAATCCTCGTGCCCGGGGGCTTCGGCACCCGCGGGGTCGAGGGCAAGATCCGTGCAGCCAATTATGCTCGTGAGCAACAAATTCCCTATTTCGGTATCTGTCTCGGGATGCAAATGGCAACCGTCGCCTTCGCCCGTCGGGTACTGGGCCGGCCCGAGGCCCACAGCGCGGAGTTCGATCCCCGGGGCGCGTATCCGGTCATTCGGCGGCTGGATTCCCAGCAGGACACGGCCTCGCGGGGGGCGACGATGCGGCTTGGCTCCAGGCCCTGTCACCTAAAGGCGGGCAGCCTGGCCCGGCGCCTCTACGGCTCGGAGGAGATTTTCGAGCGCCACCGGCACCGCTACGAGTTCAATCGGGAGCTGGAGGAGGCCTTTGAGTCCCGGGGCATGCTCATTTCCGGCCGCTGTCCCGGTGACGGCGCGGTGGAAATTCTGGAGCTCGCCCAGCATCCCTACTACCTGGCGGTCCAGTTCCACCCGGAGTTCCAATCCAAGCCCTGGCAGGCCCATCCGCTCTTCCGCGGCTTCCTCCAGGCCGCATTGGATCGGGCACAGGAGAATTCTTGAGCTTTCGGGTGCGAAGGATTCCAGTGGCTCTAGGGTGAAGGGGGTTCTATCCGCCCGGGCCTGTCCCATGGGCCTGGGTCTTTTTGGCGCGATGGCCCCTTTGCAGAGCAAAGGAGGTCCGGC
>JAITKE010000080.1 GCA_031278595.1 Puniceicoccales bacterium | reverse complement strand
CGGCGAAGCCGCGCGGCCGGCGACGGGCCATCGCGCCCAGCGAAGATCGGCTTTGGGAGGTTTTTTCGGCCTCGGGAGGCTTTTCAGTTCCTGGGGGCCGGTATGGGGCGAGGCCTGTGGGCCTGGGCTTCGCCGCCTTGGCGAAGGGAGGAAAAGGAAAGCTTTCCTTTTCCTCCCTTCGCGGCCCGCGGAGCGGGCCTGGGGCCCGGAGGGCCCCCAAGGCGGCGAAGCGGAGACCGGCGGCCGGGAGGTGGAAGCTTGCGGCGAAGCCAGGACTTCAGCGCGTCGGTGGAAACCTCAGCGCGTCGTCGTCGGCAGGCGGGACTTTTGTGCCTTAGGAGGAAAGAGATTTGGTTTTTCGAACTCCCTCAGCGCGTCGGTGGCGGGGCTTCCGGCGCATCTTTGCCTTTTCCGTCCTCGGCCTTGGGGGCTTCTTTTTCGCCCTTGGCCTTCTTGTCCTTTTGGGGACTTAAACTCTGGCCGATGCCGAAGACCCGCGCGGTTTCGATGCCATCCTCCTCCACGCGCCGCAGCGTGACTCGGGCCTCCGGCAGATCGATGTCCGAGAGGATGTAGAGCACGTTGTTGATGCTGACCGAATCGCCGATGTTCTTGAGCACGTGGATGTCGCCGGATTTCAGGGAACGGAAGACGATGGTGTAGACGTTGTCGTAGAACTTCCGCTCCCGCCCCAGGTCGATGTACTGCTCGGTCTCCTGGTCGTAGATGGTCACGATGGGCTCCTGCAGCTTGACCCCCTCCTCCGTCTCGATGGCGATGAGCTTGAAGTCCGAGACCGAAATTTTGGAGCTGGGGATGGCATGCCCTATGGTGCAGCGGAAGGTGTGGTTTTGCCGTAGGTCATTCAGCATGATGATGTAGTCCTTGTAGGAGGCCTTGGCCTTCGGCCGCTCCAGCACGTAGCCCTCGAACTGGATGCGGTAGGGGGTTCTCTGGAAGGAGACCAGCTCCAGCTCGAACTCCAGCGGATCGGCGACGTATTCCGGCAGTTCGGCCGACAGGATCTTGCCGATGGCGGTGATCTGCGGGGGGGTGAAGAGGTCGAAGAGCCAGGTGGGGCCCAGCGGCAGGGCCTCCGGCTTCTTCCATTTCAGGTAAGGCGGCAGGCGGTAGTTCAGGATTTCCTCCTTCGGTGTGGGGTATTGGTGGTAATCCCCGCCCTCCAGCGAGGGCAGGATTGGTTTCGTGTCCTGATAGGTGAGGCGAAAGTACGTCCTTATGCCTGCCAGCGCCCCCAGCGAGAGGAGCACCCATATCAACTGTTTCCGAAACGTCATGATCGATCCGAAATTACTTCAGGACATTTTCAGCCTGTTCGTTGAATCCGAGCCACTCCAGGGTGAGGGTGATCCGCGAATAGCCCGAGGCCACCACGACCTTAGCATTGTCCTTGGGAGCCAGCCGTTCCGCCGGCTTGATGGAGATCCCGCGCAGCACGAGGGGCAGCTGGTTCTTCCGCAGGTGATTGATGAAGTTGCGCAGCGTCTTGCTGTAGTCCTCGAAGACGATCTGCACGCACACCGAGCTCACCTTCCCCTTCTTGGAGGACAGTCGGTGAAACTTGCCCATCTGGAAAGTATCGCCTTCTCCCTTGTTCTTGCTGTCGGAACCCAGGGCCTCGCGCTTGACCGAGATCAGGTTCAGGCCGCCGTCCTGGGCGGAGAAGAGCAGGTTTAGGATTTTCTCCATCACGAAGGTCTGCTCCCAGAGCTCCCTCAGCGCCGTCTTGGGCGGACTGGTATTTTTTCTGACGAAGTCCGAAAAGCCGAAACTGACCTCCGTGGGATAGCGCACCCCCAGGAGGCCGGCCTGCTCCCGCATGCGCTGCTCGAAGGCCGCGACGGCGAAGAAGAAGTCGACGGTGTTTTTGGGGATCTGCTGCTCGGAGCCCAGCGTCGAGTGCTCGTAATAATCCTCCAACAGTCCATAGACCAGGAGTTCGTAGGCGTTGGCATCGCTCCGCACCTGCATCAATGTGCGGCGGTTGACGGGGGGCTCCTGGGCGAGCAATTGGGCCTTGAACTGCTGCAGCCCCGCTATGAGCTCCTGCAGGGTCACCTTCAGGGATTGCTCCGTGCTGATCTGTTGCCAGAGGTGGACGATGGCCGACGCGAAGAGGAGCGTGGCGCCTAGAAAGAAACTGTGCCGTCGGAAGAATTTCATCACAGGGCCAGAGGGGTTTCTTTTCGGAGCAGGAGGTCGAAGCTGAAGGCGACGATGCACTCATCCTTCATGAAAAGCTTGATATTCTGTACCTCCTTCACGAAGGGGACTTGCTGCATATCCTGCAGAAACTGAGCCATCTGCCGGTCGGTGTTCGGCTGTCCCAGTGCTTCGGTCGTCAGCATGCTTCCCCTCATCGTTATCTGGGGCGATGCGGCCGCCAGTTTCCATTCCCATTCGTCGAACCACAGGGTCTGGGCCTTGGCCGCCTGCTCCCGAAGGCCATTGAAGAATTTCAGCCAGGCATCCTGGTGGTTCACCAGCGAGCGGATGCGGTCAGCATCCTTCCGCCTCGTCGTGATCTGTTCCTTGGCGGCGGCTATGGCCTTTTCGATCTGCATGGCCTCCTGCTGAAAGGCTTTCAGTAGGCCGATCTCGTACTGGGCGGATTTATTCTCCGACTGCAGCAGGCACATCTCGCCGAAGAGCAGGATCGAGGCGATGAGCACGAGGGCCAGAATCCACGCCTTGCAGCGGGTGAAGAAGTAATCCGCCTTCCAGGAGGACGGAATCATGTCCTTGAAAAACGCCGAGCCCTTGCGGCGATTTGTGGTGCTGGTCACGCCGTAGGCCGCGATCAGAGAGGGCTCGAGAATGGCCTTCATCTCCTCCGGCGCCCGTCTCTCGTAGCTGAACTTAAAGTGCTCGGATACGGGGATGACGCTCTTGCCCGCATCCGCCAGCACCTTTTGCACGAAGGCGTAGGCCGACGAGTGGTAGGCCCCGAGAACAGCCTGGTGGTACTCCTTGCCCGACGCCTCCCGGTACAGGGCGAGTTCGGCCTGTTTGAGCTTCGCATGCAGCTGCTGCCGCGCCTGGGCGCCGCAGGCACCGGCGGCGGTGGTCGGATCGGCGGCCAGGATCTCCTGCACGACCCGGGTGTCGTCCGGCCTTTCCCCTCCGGAGTCCGGCGCTTTCCCCTCGGGGGTGGGGACGATTTCCCTAAAGCTCTTCAGGAGCCCCAGGTGCTCGTGGGGAACGGTGCACATCCTCGTCTTTTTCTCCTCCTGGAAGCAGAGGGTGATGACATGTGCCCCGGCGTAGATGAAGAGCGTCGGGTCCTTGCAGCTCGCCTGCTCGAAGCGCAGCAGGGCCAGGAGGCTGTCGACAAAAACGTGCCGGACGGCGACGTATCGCCTGGCCAAGATCTCCAGCCACTGCTCCAGAAAGTCCTGCCGGAGGGCGAAGCAGGGCAGGTCGTTTTCCCTTTCCTTGACGAAGGCGCTGACGAAGCCCGGGAACCATTTCTCCGTTGCCCCATGGGCCTCGCGCATCGACCGCTGGAGCTCGAAGTCGATGGCCTCCTGGCGGTGGGACTTCGTGACGGCGGGTATGTCCAGCTGCCGGAAGGCCACGGCTTCGCTGGGCACGATGACGGAGTGGATCTGCTGCCGCACGTGGAGGGGGAGTTTTTTGACCCAGGTATCGAAGGCCCTGAGCCATTCCTCTTCACTATGGGTTTTGATCTCCTGGCCCCAAATGCGTGCCACGCGCCAGGTGCCCAGTTTTTTCACCCAGCGCACGATGGCGAAGCACGACGCATTCCCTAGTAGGACAAATTTCTCCCTGCTCAACCAGAACCCCATCTCTAACAAACGAAAAAGCATAGGCGTTTTTTTTGCGGGGTCAATCGTTCCTCTGCGGAGGAAGGTTTTTTTGGGCGCAAGGGCCGCTTTCGGAGAAAGCTCGGCGCCCCCCGGCCCTCCGGGCCTCTGGCCCGGAGGGCCGAGAAGCGCCGTCGTCGGGCTCGGGGCCGGCTTTCCAAGGGGGAAAAGCCAGGGAGGGAGGG
>JAITKE010000047.1 GCA_031278595.1 Puniceicoccales bacterium | reverse complement strand
CTTCGCGAGCAAGCGGCTTTAGCCGCTTAAGCCCTCTTCGAGGGCTGTCCCGGGGCCCCAAAAAAACGCCCCCTCATTAGGCTTCTTTCGAAACGATGATAAGGAGATATAAAGAGAGTGTAATTTTGAGGGAGTAAGTATATATTTGAGCTTAAAAGATTTATCGACAGAAGAATTCGTCGTTTCGAAAGAAGTCTATTTTAGTTTGACAATAGCGTCCTAGGCGTCCTCGCTGGTGTAGGCCCGACCGAAATGCTCCGACGTGCCCAGGGGCTTGACCTTCAGGTGCCGGTAGCTGGGATAGCCGGTGCCGGCTGGGATCAGGTGGCCCATGATGACATTTTCCTTAAACCCGCGCAGGCGATCCACTTTGCCCAGTGTCGCCGCATCTGTCAAAACCCGGGTCGTTTCCTGGAAGGAGGCGGCCGAGATGAAGCTCTCGGTCTCCAGTGAAGCCTTGGTGATGCCCTGTAGAATGGGCTCCGCCTCTCCGGCCTTGCCCCCGGCGGCGATCACCTTCTCGTTCTCCTCCAGAAAGCGCTCCCGATCCACCTGCTCGCCCCAGAAGAAATCCGTATCGCCGGCATCGCTCACCCTTACCTTCCGCAGCATCCGGGACACGATGATCTCGATGTGCTTGTCGTTGATCACCACCCCCTGCGAGCGGTAGACCTTCTGGATCTCCGAAATAATGTACTCCTGCACCGACGAGGCGCCTAAAATCTGCAGGATCTCGTGGGGATCCTCCGCGCCCTCGGTCAAGGGCTGTCCCCGGCTGACGAAATCCCCCTCATGTACCAGCGTGTGCAGCTCCCGGGCGATCAGGTGCTCCTCCCGCCGACCGGATGTGCTGTCCGTCACCCAGAGCCGCTTCTTGTTCCGCACCGGCGCTCCGAACGAAACCACGCCGTCGATCTTGGCCATTTCCGCCACCTCCCTCGGTTTACGCGCCTCGAACAGCTCCACGATGCGGGGCAGGCCACCGGTGATGTCCTGGGTGCGGGAGCTCAGGCGCGGCATCTTGGCCAGGAGCGCGCCGGCGACGATGCGATCCCCATCCCGCACCACGATCTGGGCACCGATTGGGAGGCCGTAGAAGCCCAGAACTTTTTCCGCCTCGCCCTTCGAGGCCCCTTTGACGACCTCGATCAGCGGGTTCAAATCCTCCTTGTGCTCCATCACCAGCATCGCCGAGCTGCCGGAAATCCCGTCCACCTCCTGCCGCACCGTCACGCCCGGGATGATATCGTGGAAGCGTACCGAGCCGCCGTGCTCCGAGAGGATGGGGATGTGATGCGGATCCCACATGGCGATGACCGCTCCCTTCTCCACCTCCGCGCCGTCGGGCAGCATCAGCACCATGCCCACCCCCATGGGATAGCGCTCCAACTCCTCGCCCGCCGCGTCCTCCAGCACCAGGACCCCCGTCTTGCTGAGGACGATGCCCAGGCCGTTCTCCCCCGCGACGAGGCGCAGGTCCCGATGGCGGAGTTTCCCCGGGTGATGAGCTCGGTACTCCGGGTTCTTCAGCACCTGGCTCACCACTCCGCCGATGTGGAAGGTGCGCAGGGTCAGCTGGGTGCCGGGTTCGCCGATGGATTGGGCCGCCACGATGCCCACCGATGAGCCCTTCTGCACCATGCTGTTGGTCGCCGGATCGATGCCGTAGGATTGGGCCGAAATCTCGTTGCGCCGGATGCTCGTCAGGGGTGATAAAATCTTCACCCGCTCCAGGCCGCCCTGCTGGATGCGATGGGCCATGTCGAGCGTGATGATCTGCCCCTTTTCGAGGATCAAATCCCCCGTCACCGGGTGCACGATCCGCTCCGCCGCGCAGCGGCCGACGATGCGGTCGCTCAGGCTGACGATCTCCTCATCTCCATCCACGATGGCCTGCTTCCAGATCCCCTGGCCGCTGAGGTCGGCCTCATCCGTCACCACGAGATCCATCGCCACATCGCAGAGCTTGCGGGTCAGATAGCCCGCGTCCGCGGTCTTCAGGGCCGTATCCGCCAAACCCTTGCGGGCGCCGTGGGTTGCGATGAAATACTCCAGCACCGACAGGCCCTCGCGGAAGGAGGCCGTAATCGGCCGTTCGATGATCTCGCCGGACGGGGTCGCCATCAATCCGCGCATGCCGCAGAGCTGGCGCACCTGCTGCCGGTTGCCCCGGGCACCGGAATCCATCATCAGGTAGATGGAATTGACCTCGCCGAGGGCCGAACCCTTGGACAGGCTCCGGAAGGTCGCATTGGCCACCTCGTCCGTCGTGTTCGTCCAGATGTCGATGACCTTGCCCCGCCGCTCGCCCTTGGTCAGGACGCCCTTCTTGTACTGCGATTCCACCTGGGCCACCTTCCGGCGCGCCGTCGCCAGCAGCGCCTCTTTCGCCTCCGGCACCACCATATCCCCGACGCTGATGGACAGGCCGGCGTGGGTCGATTCCGAAAAACCGAGCTGCTTCAGTGCATCCAAGACCTTGACGGCCTTCGCCTTGCCGACCACTTTGTAGATGTCCATAATCAGCTCGCCCAGGGCGGTCTTGGCGATCGGCCGATTGACGAAGCCCAGGTCCCGGGGCAGAATGCTGTTGAAGATCACCCGGCCCACCGTCGTCCGCAGGACGCGCTTGGAGGCCTCGCCGTGGCGGGTGATCCGTCCGTGGTCCGGATTGCCCAGGTCGATCCAGTCGCAGCGGCGCACCCGGCCATTCGCCTCGGCCAAGAGCACCTCATCGATGCTGCCCATCAGCGGGAAATGCTCCTGCGACTCCATCGGTTTGGAGGCGTAGGTCAGGTAATAGACCCCTAGGACGAGGTCCTGGGAGGGGGTTAAAATGGACTGCCCGCTCGACGGGGAGAAGAAATTGTGCGACGCCAGCATCAGGGTCTTGCACTCGGCCACCGCCTCCAGCGACAGCGGCACGTGTACCGCCATCTGGTCGCCATCGAAATCCGCGTTGAAGGCGGCGCACACCAGCGGATGGAGGCGAATCGCATCTCCCTCGATGAGCACCGGCTCGAAGGCCTGGATCGACAGGCGGTGCAGCGTCGGCGCGCGGTTGAGCAGGATGGGATGGCCCCGCGTGACCTCTTCCAGAATATCCCAGACCTCCGGCGCCTGCTTCTCGATCATCTTGCGGGCGCTGCGGACGGTGTGGACGAAGCCCAGTTCCCTCAGGCGGCGGATGATGAAGGGCTCGAAGAGCACCAGGGCCATTTTTTTCGGCAGGCCGCACTGGTGGAGCCTGAGCTTCGGCCCGATGACGATGACGGAACGGCCGCTGTAGTCGACTCGCTTGCCCAATAGGTTTTGGCGGAAGCGGCCCTGCTTCCCCTTCAGCATCTCGCTGAGGGACTTGAGGGGACGGTTGCCGGAACCCAATACCGCTCTGCCGTGGCGGCCATTGTCGAAGAGCGCATCCACCGCCTCCTGCAGCATGCGCATCTCGTTGTGCACGATGACATTCGGTGTCTTGAGCTGCAACAGGCTCTTGAGCCGATTGTTGCGGCTGATGACGCGGCGGTAGAGGTCGTTGAAATCGCTGGTGGCAAAACGGCCGCCTTCCAGGGGGATCAGCGGCCGCAGGTCCGGCGGTAGAATCGGCAGGGCTTCCAGGATCATCCACTCCGGCCGCGCCCCCGATCTCAAAAACCCGGAGATCAGCTTCAGGCGCTGGGACAGGTGCTGCTTCGTCTGCTTGGAGCGGGTGTGGTAGAGCTCCTCCTGGATCTCGGCCGCCATCTCCTCCAAATCCTTCTCGCAGAGGAGATCCCGAACCGCCATCGCCCCCATCTTGGCCGTAAAGGCCTCTTCGCCGTACTCGGCCTGCAGGCGCAAATATTCCTGCTCCTGCAGCAGCTGTCCCTTCTTCAGCGGCGTCGACCCCACGTCGGTCACCATATAGCTCTCGAAGTAGACGACGCGCTCCAGGTCGCGGGCTGTCATGCCCATGAAAAGCCCGAGGCGGCTCGGCAGGCTTTTGAGAAACCAGATGTGGGAAACGGGGACGGCCAGCTCGATGTGCCCCATGCGCTCCCGCCGAACCCGGGACAGGGTGACCTCGACGCCGCAGCGCTCGCAGACGATGTCCTTGTACTTGATGCGCTTGTACTTGCCGCAGGCGCACTCGTAATCGCGCACCGGACCGAAGATGCGCTGGCAGAACAGGCCGCCCATTTCCGGCCGGAAGGTGCGGTAGTTGATCGTCTCCGGATTCTTGATCTCCCCATTCGACCAGGAACGCACCGCATCGGGCGAAGCGACGGAGATCTCGACGCGGTCGAAGTCCTCCGTCTGGCTGAAGCCTAGAAATTTCTTGATATCCTCGTTGCTCATAGAAAACGCACGTTCTCAGGATGTTGGGAAGTGCTCCTCATTGCCCAGGCGAATGTCCAGGCCCAAGCTCTGGATTTCCTTCATCAGCACGTTAAAGGACTGCGGCATACCGGCCTGCAGCGTATTGTCTCCCTTGACGATGGACTCGTAGATCTTCGTCCGCCCCTGGATGTCGTCCGACTTGACGGTCAGCATTTCCTGAAGCGTATAGGCGGCACCGTAGGCCTCCAGTGCCCAGACCTCCATCTCGCCGAAGCGCTGGCCGCCGAACTGGGCCTTGCCGCCCAA
>JAITKE010000034.1 GCA_031278595.1 Puniceicoccales bacterium | reverse complement strand
CCTTGGCGAGGGAAGGGAAAGGAAGGCCTTCCTTTCCCTTCCCTCGCCAAGGCGGCGAAGCCGTACTTCTTCCCTGGAGAACTTCCGCTTCGGTTCTTCATCATTTTCCCTTTGTCTCGGGGGAAATTTTTCTCCATCTAGGAGGGGTGCAGGGGATGGAAGAAGCGGTCGTCATCACCGGAGTGGGCCTCACGGCACCCAACGGCAACACGCCGGAGGAATTTCGGCGCCATTTACTGGCGGGGTTCAGCCGGATCCAGTGGCTGGAGGTGCGCCATATGGGTCGGGTGCCGGCCGGGATCTGCGACTTCGATGCGCTGCGCCACCAGGGGAAAAAGGAGATCAAAAATGGCACCCGTGCGGGCAGCATCGGCATCTACTGTGCCCACGAGGCCCTGCGGGACGCCGGTATTTCGCTCGCGGAACGCGATCTCTCCCGAATCGGGATCTACATCGGCATCACGGAGCACGGGACGGTGGAGACGGAGAATGAAGTCCATACGCTTTCGCTCTTTAATGACGACATCCGCTACTGGTCACACCACCACAACCCGCGGACGATCGCCAACAATCCGGCCGGGGAGGTCAGCATTCAGCTTGGCATCACGGGGCCGCACTATACCCTGGGGGCCGCCTGCGCGGCCGGCAATATCGGAATCATCCAGGCGGCGCAGATGCTGCGCCTCGGGGAGGTGGACCTCGCCCTGGCCGGCGGTGTCAGCGAGAGCATCCACTCCTTCGGCATTTTCGCGGGCTTCCGGAGCCAGGGCGCGCTCGGCCATCGGGAGGATCCCAATGCGGTCAGCCGGCCCTTCGACCTGGGGCGGAACGGGATCGTCGTCAGCGAAGGGGGCTGTCTCTACACGCTGGAGCGGCTCTCGGATGCCCGGAAGCGGGGGGCGAAGATCTATGGGGAAATTGCCGGCTACGCCATCAATTCCGATGCCGACCACGCGGTGCTGCCCAATCCCCAGCGGCAGGCGGAGTGCATGCGCCTGGCCCTGCGGCGGGCCCGGCTGAATCCCCAGGACATCGACATCCTCAACACCCATGCAACCTCTACTGTCCAGGGAGACCGGCAGGAGTGCCTGGCCGTGCGGGAGGTCTTCGCCTCCTGTCCCAAGACTTTTATCAACAACACCAAGAGCTTCATCGGCCACGCGATGGGAGCCGCCGGTGCGCTCGAACTGGCCGGCAATCTGCCGGCCTTCGAGGACCATCAGGTCCACGCGACGATCCACGTCGAGCAACTGGATCCCCAGTGCGAATTGCCGAATCTCGTCTGCAACGAGGCGCGTTCCGTGCCCGAAGTCCGGACGATCCTCAACACCTCCTTCGGCATGCTGGGGATCAATTCCGTTGTAATCGTCCGGAAGCTCTGAGGGGATCACCGAGAAGTTTTTTTGGAGGGTTTTGTGGGCGCAAGGGCCGCTTTCGGAGAAAGCCCGGCCCTCCCCCGGCCCGAAGGGCTTGCCCTCCGGGCCGGGGGAGGGCCGTCGTCCGGCCTGGGGCCGGCTTTCCAATGGGGAAAAGCCCAGGGAGGGTGGGTGGGGAGGGCTTTTCCCCATTGGCCGCTCCCGCGGCGCCCCCACCCGCCCGCCCACGCGGCTTGCGCCGCGTGGGCGCCGCGGGAGCGGCGATGCCTTCGGCATCGAAAGCCGGTCCCAGGCCAGACGGGCCCTTGCGCCCAGACAGAGCTTCCTGACCCTATTGAGCTTTTGGCGGACTTTCTGGCCCCTGTGTCTCCGCCATCCGGGGCTGATTCCGCCATCTTTGGCCTTGCTTCCAAAAAAACTTCCCCGTAAATACGGCCTCGAAAACATGCTTACGGACATCGAAAAGATCCGGCAACTGGCGGCGGTGATGGCGGAGCTCGGCGTCACGGAAATCGAGGTGGAGGAGGAGGGCCTCCGGATCCGTTTGTCCAAGCAGGCGGCTTCGGCGCTGGTGGCGCAGTGGCCGCCGGCGGGAGCGGGGGCGGCACCTCTGCCCCAACCGTCGCTGGCTCCGGGGACGGCGGTGGCGACATCCTCGCCCCAGTCTCCGACGGCTTCGGAGGCGGCGGAGCCCCATGGCGACTGCCGGACGATTGAGTCGCCCCTGGTGGGGAGCTTCTACCGCGCCGCTTCGCCCGACGGGGAGCCGCTGGTTCAGGTGGGAGATCGGGTGACGGTGGGCACGCCGGTCTGCGTCCTGGAGGCCATGAAGGTCATGAACGAGATCCTCTCGGACGTGGAGGGGACGGTGATTGAAATCCCGGTCCAGAATGGCGAGCCCGTGGAGTTCGGCCAGGTGCTCTTCTACATCCGACCCGCCTGAGCCGTCCGCCATGATCCGGAAGCTGCTCATCGCCAACCGCGGGGAAATCGCCGTCCGCATCCTGCGGACCTGTCGGGAGATGGGCATCGAAACCCTGGCGGTCTACTCCCAGGCCGATCGCTCGGCCCTGCATGTCCAACTGGCCGACGAGGCCATTTGCATCGGGCCGGCCGCCGCCGCCGAGAGCTACCTGCGCCTGGACCGCATCCTCAGCGCCGCCGAATTGGCCAATGCCGATGCCATCCACCCGGGCTACGGCTTTCTTTCGGAGAACCCGAACTTCGCCCAGCTCTGCGAGGACTGCCAAATCCGCTTCGTGGGGCCGAGGGCCGAGACGATTCGGCAGATGGGGGATAAATCGCGGGCGAAGGAGCTGGCTAAACGGGCCGGTGTGCCGACGGTTCCGGGCAGCGAGGGTGTCCTGGTCGACGAGGGAGAGGCCCTGGCCCTGGCGGAAAAGATCGGCTGGCCGGTTCTGCTCAAGGCGGTGGCCGGCGGCGGTGGCCGGGGCATGCGCCTGGTGTCGCGGCCGGAGGATTTGGCCCAGGACTTCTTACTCGCCTGCCATGAAGCCGAGAGGAATTTCGGCCGTGGGGAGCTCTATCTGGAAAAATACATCCCGGAGCCGCGGCACGTCGAGATTCAAATCCTGGCCGATGCCCAGGGGCACTGCGTCCACCTCGGCGAGCGGGATTGCTCCGTCCAACGCCGCTACCAGAAGCTGCTGGAGGAGGCCCCCTCTCCCTTTCTCGATGAATTGCTGCGCCGGCAGATGGGGGAGGCGGCCCTGCGCATCGCCCAAAATGCCCACTACGAGGGCGTCGGCACCGTCGAGTTCCTGGTCGACGGGCAGAAAAATTTCTATTTCATGGAAATGAACACCCGCCTCCAGGTGGAGCACGGGGTCACGGAGGAGGCGACGGGCATCGACCTCGTCCAGCAGCAGCTGCGGGTGGCGATGGGGGAGCCGCTGTCCCTGCGCCAGGAGGACATTCATTTCATCGGCCATGCGCTGGAGTGCCGGATCAATGCCGAGGATCCGGAAAAAAATTTCGCCCCCAGCCCGGGGAGGATTTCCCTCTACCACGCCCCGGGCGGCCCCGGTATCCGGATGGACTCGTCGGTCTACGGCGGATACGAAATCCCGACGCACTACGACAGCCTGGTGGGCAAGCTCATCGCCACCGGCGCGACGCGGCCGGAGGCGATCCGGCGCCTGGAGGGCGCGCTGGCGGAGCTGCGCCTGGAGGGCATCGAAACGACGGCTCCCCTGGCCCAGAAAATCCTAAGGGACGAGGATTTCCGTCAGGGCCGGGTGACGACCCATTTCCTCCAAAACTTTCTCGAGCGCAGCGCCTGACGATTCAGCGTGGAGGCCATGGACGAGTTCAAGAAGGATTCCCTACGGCTCGTCCTCGTGGGCCGGCCCAGCGCCGGCAAGAGTCAGCTATTCATTCTCGGGCGCAGTGCCTGATGGCTTATTGTGGAGGTCATGGATGAGTTTAGAGGGTATCGTTAAATAGAAGCTTGAATTTTTGGGGGCCGGCTTTCGATGCCAAAGGCATCGGGCCCGCAAAGCGGGCCGCCCGGAGAGGAAAAGGCCGAAAGCCTTTTCCTCTCCGGGCAAAGCCGGCCCCCACCGGGACAGCTCTTGGGAAATATAAAAGGTAGGCAAAGGGAAAAAGAAAGGAAGAAAGAGGGAATGAAAAAAAGACACAGGGGAGACTCGGACCATCAGATGAACTGTGGAGCAAGATGAAAAGGTCGCCGCCCAATTTGACGACGCTCTCTAGAAAGGATTCCCTGCGGCTCATCCTGGTGGGCCGGCCCAACGTCGGCAAGAGCCGCCTCTTCAATCGCCTCTGTGGCCGGCGCCTCGCCATTGTCCACGACCAGGCCGGTGTGACGCGGGATGTGCTCGCCGAGGAAATTTCCCCGGGCATCGTCCTCCTGGACAGCGGGGGAATCGGCCTGGTCTCCGACGAGGAAGCGGTGCTGCTCCGGGCGGTGGAGGAGCAGGTCGACTTCGCCATCGCGGCGGCTGACCGGATTCTCTTGGTCGTCGATGCCTCCGTCGGCTGCCTGCCCCTGGATTTTGAGATCGCCCAAAAACTCCGCCGTGCCGGTAAGCCGATCCTCCTGCTGGCCAACAAGGCCGATGTCGGGGAGCGGCGCCTCCGGCTCGACAGCTTCCATGCCTTGGGACTGGGGCCGCCCCTGGTCCTTTCCGCCGAGCACGGCCAGGGAGAAGAGGCCCTGCGGAGAGAAATCGAGACGTGGGCCCAGGAGCGCCTTCGGCCGCTGCCCGAAACGGATGAGGAGAGGAAGCCCATCGCCCTCTGCTTCGCCGGTCGACCGAACGTGGGCAAGTCCTCGCTCATCAATGCCCTGCTGCGGGAGAAGAGGGCGGTGGTCTCGCCCGTTTCCGGAACGACGCGGGATGCGGTGGCCTATCGCCTGGATTTTTCGAGCGCCGGGGGCCGGATTTTCCAGTTCCGCCTTCTGGACACGGCCGGCGTCCGGGCGAAGAAGAAGCTGGCTTTGCCGGTGGACTATTTTTCCCAAGTCCGGACGGAAAGGGCCATGGCCGAGGCCGACATCGTCTTCCTGGTCATCGATGCCCTCGGCGGCCTGACCCGCTCGGACCAGCTGCTGGCTGCGCGGGTGCTGGAGGCGGGCCGGGGCCTACTCCTGGTCGTCCACAAGTGGGACTTGGCAGAGGCGGCCCTTCGGGAGGGGAAGCTGGAGAATTACGGGACATTGGGGGATTTTCAGAGGGATTTCGCCCGGGCCGTCCGACGGGAACTCCCCTCGCTGCCGTGTCTGCCCGTCCTCTTCAGCTCCATTCACATGGCCGGTGGGGCCGAGCTGCTTTTGGAAGAGGCCCAGCGCCTCCACGCCCTCATGGCCCAGTCCCTCCCCACGGGGCCGCTCAATCGGGCGCTGCAGAGGCTGATGGAGGCCCATCCGCCGGCCCTCGCCGTCGGTCGGCGGTTCAAGGTCTACTACGCGACCCAGACGGGAAACTTTCCCTTCCGGCTCAAGATTTTTTGCAATCGCCGGGAACGGCTGGCGGATTCCTACCAACGTTATTTGGAAAAGGGTCTGCGGAAGCGGTTTCATCTGGAGGCCTGTCCGCTCCGCTTCGAGTGGGTGGAGAAGGAGCGCCGCCCATATCCCTGAGGGGGTACACAAAAGGGGTGTTTCTCCCCAGAGGTATTCGGTGTGGGCGCAAGGGCCGCTTTCAAGGAAAGCCACGCCCCCAGCGCGGCCGGAAGGCGTGGCCTCCGGCCGCGCCGGGGGCACCGTCCCGCCTGGG
>JAITKE010000029.1 GCA_031278595.1 Puniceicoccales bacterium | reverse complement strand
GGGGCCCCGGGACAGCCCTCGAAGAGGGCTTAAGCGGCTAAAGCTGCTTGCTCGCAAAGCGAGCGTCCCGGGGCCCCCGCCAAAGCGCTCGATGAACCCCCAGCTCCTACGATTGCTGGAACCTCGGCTCTCACGATTGACAGAAATCTCTAACTTTTATTTGACGACGGCCCCTAGGTGCCGGAAATCTTCCAGTCGAGGAGCTCGCTGCGGACGGAGCGGTGGCCCTGCCAGGATTCCCAAAAAAGGCGGATGGCCAGGTCGAGGGGGCGTTTGGCGGGAGGGATCCGCCGGGTGCCGTTCCAGTAGAGGCAGGGGAGTGGGGCCTCCGCTTCGCGCCTCAGGAGGAGCCGGAGGTGCTTTTTGTTCTTCCCAAAAGGCTCGGCCGCCCGGTCGAGGGTGATTCCCTTCAGGGCGAAGAGGGGCTCCGGATTGTCCTGGCCGAAGGGGCGCAGGTTTTCCAGATCCGCCAGAAAGGGCCCGTCGATGTCCTCCAGCGAAAGGGTTTGGGCGATGAGCAGCTGATCTCCCTCGCCCGAGAGTTTTTGCCGAAACGTCCGGACGGATTCCTGAAAAGCCTTTTGAAAGAGCGGCACATTTTCCGGCTTGAGGGAAATGCCCACCGCCAGGGGATGGCCGCCCCAGGACTCCAGCAGGGGCGCGCAGGGGCTCAGGATTTCGACCAGGTCGTAGCCCGCCACGCTGCGGCCGGAGCCCTTGGCGAGCCCGCGCTCCTCTCCGAGGACGACGCAGGGCCGGCGGTAGTCCCGGGCGAACTTGCCGCAGACGATGCCGACGATGCCGGAGTGCCAGCCCGGGTTGGAAAAAAATATCCCGGGCAGTTCCTCGCTCTGGCGGAAGAGCTCTTCCGCCTCCGCCAGAATCCCCCGCTCGATCCGCTGCCGTTCGGCATTCATCTCGTCCAGGGTCTGGGCGAGGGGACTCGCCTCCTCGAAATTTTCGGCCAGGAGCATTTGAACCGGCAGGACCGCATCCGCCAGGCGGCCGCTGGCATTGATCCGCGGGCCGAGCTTGAAGGCGATGTCCTCCGGCGCGGCGGCCTGGGAGTCCGGCATCTGGGCAACGCGGCAGAGGGCCTCGATGCCCGGACGCCGCTGGTGGGCGAAGTCGCCCAGGCCGCAGTGGGCCAGGATGCGATTTTCCCCCACCAGGGGGACGAGGTCGGCGATGGTTCCCATGGCAACTAGGTCCAGCTCCTGGCGAAGCGGATAGCTCAGCGCCCGGGGGTCCTCCTGGGCCCGCCGGTGCTTTAGAAACCCGTGGATGAGCTTGAAGACCAGTCCGACGCTGCAGAGGGACAGCCAGGGCGGATGGGCCTCCGCATCGAAGACGTGGGGATTGACCAGGACGCAGTCCTCCGGCAGGGCATCGTTGGACTGGTGGTGGTCCAGAATCAGCACATCGATGCCATCGGCCCGCAGGCGCCGCACCTGCTCGACCGCATTGGTGCCGCAGTCCAGGGCCATGACCAGGCGGGGCGAGGATCGCTGCCGCAGGCGCTCAACGATTTCATCCGACATACCGTAGCCCTCGGTGAAGCGCCGGGGGATGAAGTACTGCGGCTCCAGGCCGAAATGCCGGAGTAGGCGGACTATCAGAGTGACGCTGGTGATGCCGTCGACGTCGTAGTCGCCGATGATGCTGACGGCCCAGTGCTCCCGAACGGCGCGCTCCAGCAGCTGGACCGCCTCCCGCAGGTGGGTGATGGTGAAGGGGTCGGCGAGCTGGGAGAGGCGGGGGTAAAGAAAGTCCTCCGCTTCCTGTGGCGTCCGAATCCCTCGACTGCTCAGGATTCGGGCAATGATGGGGTGGATGGAGCGCTGTCCGTAGAGCCTTTCCGCCGCTTCCTCACTCACCTCCAGCCATCGCCAATCCACCGTCCATCGCTCCTCTCAGGCCGTGGGCTCCGCTTTCATTTTTACCTTGCTTGGGAGTAGTTCGTGGGCCTCCACATGCCGCCGGTCTCCCCGGTGCCAACCGTAGAAAATCGGAGTGGCGATGAAGATGGAGGAGAAGGTGCCGACGACGATGCCCAGGCTGAAGATCAACGCCAGGTCGCAGACGATGCCCAGACCGAAGCAGAGCAGGGTCAGTGAGGAGAGGAGCGTGGTGATGCTGGTCAACAGCGTGCGGGATAGGGTGCGGTTGATGGCTAGATTGATGACCTCGTAGAGCGAAAGGAAGGGGTTGAGCCGGAGCTCTTCCCGAATGCGGTCGAAGACAATGATCTTGTCGTTGATGGTATAACCGATGGTCATGAGGATGGCGGCGATCATCGGGGCCGAAAACTGGCGACCCAACAGCACGTACAGACCGAGCGTGATCCAGGCATCGTGGATCGTCGATAGCACTGCACCGATGCCGTAGCCCATTTCAAATCGAAAGGCGATGTAGACCAGGATACCGACGAGGGCGAGGGCCACCGACATCAGCGCGTTCCATCGTAGGGATTGGCTGACCGAGGCCCCGATGCGGCTCTCGCGGATAAGGCTGAGCTGGGCATCCGGATACTGCTTCTGCAGGGCCTGGACGATGGGACGGCCCTGCCCCATTTCGGTTTGGATTTTCAGAAGCTCCGTCGTCTCGCCGATGGCGCTCTGGTAGGTCGGAATCACTTCGCCCAGTTCTTCCGAGTCCGCCACGGACTGAATCTCGCGAAGTCTCAGCTTCTGGTCGAACTGCAGCAGCACCTCATCGCCGCCGCGGAAATCGATGCCGTAGGCCTGTCCTCCCCGGAGGAACAGAGCGAGGGAGCCGGCCAGCAGAAGGGTGAAGGACAGGATGTAGGCCGGCTTGCGGAGGCGGAGGAAGTCCCAGGACGTGGGCGGAATCCAGGCCGGTGGGACGAGTTGCTTCCAGCCGGCGGCGATGCCGAGCTCCATCAGAAACCGGCTGCTGAAAAGGGCGCAGAACATCGTGGCGAAGAGGCCAATGGCCAGGATGACCCCGAAACCGCGCACCGGCCCCGTGCCGAGCCAGATGAGGATCATGGCCGTGAGCAGCGAGGTCAGGTTGGAATCGAGAAGGGTCGCGAAAACCCGCCTGTAGCCCTCTTGCAGGGCTTGCAGGGTCTGTTTGCCTCGCCGCAGCTCCTCCCGAATGCGCTCCAGAATGAGGATGTTGGCGTCGACGCCCATCCCGATGGTCAGGATCAGCGCCGCGATGCCGGGTAGGGTCAGGGTGGCTCCGATATTGGCCATGACGCCCAGCACCAGGAGGGCGTTGATGCCCAGAGCCAGGACGGCGATGAAACCGGCGAGTCGGTAGTAGACTGCCATGAAGAGGATGACGATGCCGATGCCCACCAGCGAGGCCCGAATTGAACTGCTCCGGGCGTCATCGGCCAGCGAGGGGCCGATCTCGTTGAGCTCCACCACGTGCATCGCGAATTCCAGCGGATTGTTGAGAACATTGCTCAGCTCGATTGCCTCCCGTTGGGAAAAATCTCCCGAAATGCTCGCCTGGCCGCCCTCGATGGCCTGCCGGATGACCGGGGCCGAGTAGGGCTTGCCGTCGAGGACGATGGCCAGCTGGTGGCCGACGTTCCGGCGGGTGACTTCGGCAAAGTGCTCCCGGCCCTCGGGAGTCATGCTCAGGCTGATCTCGTAGCCGCCGTAGGCATTGATCATCACCTGGGCGCTCTGGACGGATTTTCCGGTCATCTCCGGAACGCGCTTGATGAAGTAGGGGAACTTGGGGGTCTGACCCGTCTTGGGATCTTCCCGCTCCAGGGCGAGTAGTTCGTAGCCCAGCGGCGGGGTGTCGGAGAAGCTCTCGGGGTGTTGCTGCGGGTGGACGAGGCGAAACTCCAGCTTCGCCGGTTTCTTGAGCATGTCGATGACCTCGGGATTGTCCTTGGTGGAAATGCCCGGGAGCTGGATCTCAATCTGGCGATCGCCACGGATCCGCAGAATAGGCTCCGCCACGCCCAGGCCGTCGATGCGCCGAGACATGATCTCGATGGCCTTGGCCAGGGGTATTTCCGTCTGGGCGCCGGAACTGTGGGCCTGTTCGTCGATTTCCAGCACGAAGGACACCCCGCCGGCCAGGTCGAGGCCCCGGGGAAGGGAGCTCTGACACTCCTTCAGCAGGGTGCGGAGCAGGATGCCGTTGCGCCGATCGAGGTTCTTGAGATCGCCGAGCCGGATGTCCGGAAAGAACTGGGCCAGGTCGATCTCCTCCTCCTGGGCCAGGCGCTGCAGGGCGAGGTAGAGGGTGCTGTCGTGGCCCGCGGTCACTTCCTCCTGGGCCCGTTGAAGCAGGGTCTGGAAGCTCTCCACTTCGGCCCTGGCCCGGTGCTGGATATGCTCGTCGAAGGGCCGTGGACGCAAAGGTAAAAGGCTGTGGCCGGACCACAGCAGCAGGAGGAGGGAAAAGAGGCCCTTGGACCAGAGAGAGTTTTTCACGGCTGTTCTGTTTTTTCGCGCGATGGCCCCTGGCTTCGCCAGGAGGCGCGCCGGCGGTCCCGGCCGGAGCGCATGCGCCGCGGGCGGCCGCCTCCGGCGGCCGCCAGCGGCGGGCCATCGCGCGCGCCCCTAAATACCAATGCCACCACCGGGCCTTCCCCGAGAACCTCCATGGCTCGTGAGCCCCCGCGATTCATTTCTAGGGTTTCGGGTACTCCGCTCCCCGGAACTTTTTCCGGAATTTTATCCCTCCTCGCGGCCGTTCCTCCGGTGAATTCCATGGTAATCCAGGACTATTTTTTCGAATTCCCAGAGGATTTCTCCGAAGATTCCGCCTCCTTCGACAGCTTGCACTGGACGGAGGATTTGTGGATCTCGATCTTCACATTGTCGGCGATTTTGACGACGAAACGGTCCGGTCGGACGGCGACGATGCTGGCATAAATACCGGCGCTGGTCATGACCTCGTCACCGCTCTTCAGCTCCTGGATCATTTGGGCATGCTGCTTCTGTCGCTTGCGCTGGGGCGCGATCATCAGGAACCACATGCCGGCGAAGAGCAGGAGGAAGATGAGCATGGAAATGCCCCCGTTCGGCGCCGCGACCGGTCCTTCCGCCACCGCCAGCGGGAGATCCGGAACTGCCAGCCGAAAATCCGTCGGCGAGAAATCCGTTACGGCCAGCGGGAGATTCGTCAGCGGGAAATCCGAAGCCCCCCGATGAATACCCAAAGATGCCGGCGGGAGATCCGCAGCCGCCCGATGGAAATGGCTCCCGGCTAGATGGAGATCGCTCAATCCTCTCATGCTCTGGGGAAGCAAGAACATTCACCGCCCGAGCGCAAGGAATTTCCGAACGCAGGAAATGGGTCACTGCGGGCTGAAGGGTTATGGGTCACCGGGGAGCGGAGGCTTCGAGGGATTTTTGCCCTTTGGGAAACGATTTTATCGCTTGCCATATCCCGCCAATGAGCCATAATCAGCTCTTAAGGAGATTAGATATGGATGCCTCAGGAAGATTAGGAACAACATCAGCGACGCGAACCCAGCAGTTGGAAGCGACTAGCGGATTAACCAACACATCAAACGTCTTTCAAAAAAGCGGTCATTGTTTTTTTCAACTCGCCGGCACGGCAGGGGGTGGAAGCGTCCAAGATGCAGATTTCTCCACTAGTGAGTATAAGGGTGAAGTAGGCCAACTCCAGCAGGAGATCACGCAGTCGGCCACGAAGCGGCCCTTGAAAGAGCGCATACGGGATCCGCATAACCATACGGCAAAAACCCAGATTTTACAGCTGGCACAGCTGGCCACACAGGAGAATCGATTGGCCAAGAAAGAAGGAGAATACGGTACAGGAGGAGCGAATGAAGCCCTACTGGCGCTTATGAGGAATCCAAATACGAAACTTCTTGTCACGAGTGCCCTCGCTTCGGCCATGGAGGGGGCCTCATGGGTCGCCGAGCGGGAAACGAAAATAGGCGAAGGCGTATTGAGTACGAACACTCTGGCCGCCGATGCGATCCGTGCCTGTGTTTTGATGGACCGAAAAGGTTTCTCAAAATCAAAAGATATCGGGAAAGTTTTTTCGAAACTCCAGAGTCACGGGGCGCTTAACTTTACTCATTCTAATCTTGGGAATGGACTTCAGAAGTTGCGCCCTAAACGGCGTCTCGAGTTCTATCGTTTGGCCCATGCCAGTGGCCAGCAACCCCTTCCCCCAATTCAGGACTTTGTAGTTGGCAAGGCCAAAACAACACCGAAAAAGTTTTTTGCCGCTATTTCAGGAGAAAAGGACGCTTCAGGAAAAAAGAACATTGAAAACCGTCTGGATTTTTACAGGTCGATCTGTAAGAAGGGCCTGAAACCTCCTTTTACAATTCAGGACTTTGTAGTTGGCGAGGCCAAAACAACACCGAAAGAGTTTTTTGCCGCTATTTCAAAGGGCGCTTCAGGAAAAAAGGACATTGAAAACCGTCTGGATTTTTACAAGTCGATCTGTAAGAGGGGCCTGGAACCTACTTTTACAATTCAGGACTTTGTAGTTGGCAAGGCTAAGGCATCACAGGACGAGTGTTTTGCCGCCGTTAAAGGCATGGATGTTAAGGACCGCGTGAAATTGTATCGTTTTATCCGTAATGGTACCCCGAGCCTTCCTGCCCCGGCTCCTGACTCTCCTGCCCAGGCTCGTGGCTTTCCTGTCCCGATTCGTGACTTTGTAGCTGCCAAGGCTGGGGCAACGGAGGAAGAATTTTTTGCCGTCGTCAAAGACATGGATGTTAAGGACCGCGTGGAATTAGGCCGCTTCTTCAATACGAGTCGATATCCCGAGGGTTCCTCTGCTTCCGTTATGGATGTCGTAGCTGGAAAACAAAATGCCCGGCCAGATGAATTTTGGGATGTCGCTCTGAAGGTATCTCCGATAAAAGTAGGAGAAAAGGAAATCGATAGTTATCGGGCCTTGCAGGAGCAGGTCATAACTCCCATGGAGAACATAGTCCGTCAAGAAGTTGGCATAAGTCAAGCGGTACGGACCATTTCAGCGGCGAATGGTCCACAGGATGCATCGACTCGCATGCACGGTCTGAATGCCCAGATGAATGCCTTGCTTTCACTCCCGACACCTGATGGAGCGTCCGTAAATCAGGTGCGATCTGCTCTGAATGCTTTGGCTAAGAATTTTGGGGTTGTTAGGCACATTCTCCCGGATGAGAGGGCTTCAGGAAAGGCTTTATTCCGTCAACCAAAGGGATTTGCCCAGGGCCAGATGCTCAACGTCATGAAAAAACTGGGAGAGTTGATTCCTGAGATGAAACTGCGTTGTAATAGTGGCACGCCTGACACTAGGAACATCTCCAGCCAATTAAGGGATGCGGTGACGGATGTCCAGTCCTATTTCCGCAAGCATTTTGGTGCCAGAGAAGCGGAAGGTTCCGCAGAAAAGGCATTTCGGTTCTTTGAAAAACTCGGTATTGATTCAAATGCGCTTAAGGGGATTCTGGTAAATGCAGATGAACTCGCCGTACCGCTGCCTCCGAACCCTACGGCGGCAAGTACCCCCACCACCGGCTAGCGCCCCTCTGACCCCCGCTCCCGCGCCTACTCCTACCACAAGAACCTAAAACCTCAACCTTGAAAACCCCGCAGAGGGGAAGTTTTTTTGGGCTGAGTTTCCTAGAGGGTATCATCAAAATCGGATAGCAACCTCCTTACCTTGCTCCACAATACGCTATGTGTCCTTTTCTCCATTCCCCTCTCTGCCTTTTTCCCCTTATCAAGCTTTTGATTTTACGACACCTTCTAAAGCGGCTCTGGAGCTTTGACCTTGAAAACCCCTGCAGGGGGAATTGTCGCTTGCGGCCTTGCGAAGATTCCTTATCATTCTTAACGGTTTGGCTAGCCGCTGGGTAAGTGCCGTGGCTGCTTAAAATGGAGGAGGATTATGGGGAGTATTGAAAATCTGGGCCGTGTCACGCTTCCGCCCAACATGCAGATTGATGGACACGATAGCATGAGGCTTGCCCAGATAAAAGGGCATAAATTTTTTAAGCTTTCTGATACGGCGGAAGCTGCACCTGCTCAGGAAACTGAAACTGCTCAGCGGGGTGCCGGTGCCGGTGGTGCTTCTGCCGCTGATTATGGAAGTACAGTTAGGTCCATCTGTCAACAGATCGAAGCTTCCGCGACGTCGCGATCTCTGCTAGACCGCCTACGCGATCCGCATAACCATACGGCCAAGACCCAAATCCTACAGCTGGTGCAGCTGGCCGCGAAGGAAGGCCCGAAAGGATTGGCGGCAAGTTCCCTGCGAAGATTGATGGTCAATGCTGACACGAGACCTCTTATGGCCAGCGCCCTTGCGTCGGCCAAGATAGGAGCCCCATGGGTAGCCAAGTGCAATACGAAGGTTGCCAGTGGCGTGTTGAACATGGATGCTCTGGCCACCGACGCAAATAAGGTTTTCGCCGAACTAGGAGGTTCTTCTCCGTCTTCCCAATGGGAAGATTGCCTCAAGCAAATGGTTCAAAAGATTACTTCCAAGCTTGAAAATCACGGAAGGTTTGAAAATGAGCAATCTCAGGTGTCGGTCTCCCAGGGACGTTCTGGTTCCCACGAAATGGCAGGAACGCGGGATGTTTTTGGAAATTCTGATCCTTCGCCCAGAGATCGCATAGCCGGCCAATTAGTTGCGAATTCACAAGCCTCTTGGGATGCCATGCTGCAGGAGCGACCGATAAGTGTTGGAAACCGAGTTCAAATTACCAGCTGGCAGGACTTGCAGAGTCAAATCCTGGATCCGATAGATGGGGTGCATAGAACTGAATCTGAAGTGAAATCTGCCGTGGCGCAACTGAAAGGCGCGGAGAACCAACGGGAGGCATTACGGCATTTATCGGCCGTAGGTGCTCAAGTAGATGCGCTACAGGGAGCTATTGAAAAACTACCTGCGAGATCATTAGCGACGGAAGTGTGGTGTGAACTTTGTGAACGTGTTGAAACTTTAGGCATAAAGTGGACACCTCCGTTTTCTTCTGATACGCGCGCGGATTCGATTGAATCGATGCAGAAACAGGCGCTCGATGCCCTGAAAGGAATGTATCGTTTTATTCCTTGTACAGAAAGAGGTCAGTACTGTAGTAATTTGGATCAACGTTACGGAAGCATATTTCCCTTCGGTTCGATCCGAGAGCAGTTGGATGAGGTCACAGGGAATATCAGAGCTAATATCGGTGGGATAGCTTCCGGCGATTGGAATCCCGGCCTTGCGCCAGAGAATGCATCCCTAATTACTGAGTTTCTGGAAAAAGCAGAAGCTCTCTTAAACCTCACGCCGTAAAGTTTCCCATCCCCGGCGAGCAGCGCCTGAGAGAACCCCCTTTCGAGGGGAAGAAATTCTTGTGGGCTGATGATCCTAAGCCTATGGGCGGGCTCTGGAGCTTTGATCTTGAAAATTGACCTTGGAAAAAACTTTTCGGTGAAAAAATTCCCCCCTGGAGCGAAACACCTCCCCCTACGCATCCCGGTGGCGGGGGTTTAGGTAGGCTAGAATGAGGTCGCTGGCGAAGTTAAGGGTGATGACGCAGATGGCGTAGAGGATGGTGATGCCCAGGATGAGGGTGGTGTCGCGGTTGGTGATGGATTGCACAAAAAGTCGCCCTAGACCGGGCACCTGAAAGACGGTCTCGACGACGAAGGAGCCGGTGATCAGTCCGGCCACCGTGGGCCCCAGAAAGGCGATGACCGATTGGATGCCATTGCGCAGGGCGTGGAAGAGGAAGATGCGTCCCTCGGACAGGCCGCGGGCCCGGGCCGCCCGGATGTAGTCCTTCTGCAGCACCTGGGAAAGGCCGTTGCGGGTCAGGCGGGCGATGTAGGCGGCATAGACCAGGCCCAGCGTGAGCGCCGGGAGGATCTTCTGGTTCCAGTCCTCCCAGCCGGTGCAGGCCACCCAGTGGAGCTGGTAGGCGAAGAGGTAGGCGAAGAACGGGCCCATGACGAAGGTGGGGAGGCAGAGGCCGAACATCGCCAGACCCATGCAGCCCGTGTCGACCCAGCTGTGGGGATGAAAGGCGCTGAGCGAGCCCAGCACGAGGCCCAGCACCAGGGCCACCAGCAGCGCGTAGCCGCCGAGCTCAGCACTTACCATGATCTTCTGCTTGATGAGTTCCATGACATCCCAGCCGGCATATTTGTAGGAAGGGCCTAAGTCTCCATGCATTAAATGGATAAGATAGCGTCCATATTGCTGTAT
>JAITKE010000050.1 GCA_031278595.1 Puniceicoccales bacterium | reverse complement strand
CTGCGGTCAGCGCCTGCTGGAAAACATCCGCATCCAGGTTTTTGCCAAGATCCAGCGCCTACCGCTGGAATTCTTCCACAGGACCTCGGCCGGGGAAATCATATCCCGGGCGATGAACGACACCGCCCTTCTGCAGGGAGCCTTGCTGGACATCGCGGAAAATATCCTCACGCAGCCCATCACCTTCCTCGGCTCGGTCGGGGCCCTCCTCTACCTCTGCCTCCAGCAGTCCCAGGTCTTCGTGCTGATCCTCTACGCCGCCGCCTTTCCGCTGATCCTCCTGCCCGTCCGGGTGATGAACCGCCGGCTCAGAAACAAGGCGGAGCAGGTCCAGGGCGAAGCGGCCCTCCTCACCGAGCGCCTGAGCCGCAACCTCTCGGCCGTTCAGGAAATCCGGGCCTTCTGCATGGAGCAACGCGAAACGGCGCGTTTTGCCGAGGTTTGCCGCCTCTTCTCTCGGGCTTCCCTGCAGTCGCTCAAGTACAACATCCTCATTTCCCCTACCATTGAGATCATCGCCGCCGTCGGGGTCAGTCTCTCCATGTACTTCTCCTACCGGCATCGCATTTCCATCGACACCTTCATCGCCCTGACCGGTGCGCTCTACTTCAGCTACGACTCCATCAAAAAACTGGGCTGGCTGGCCGCCCGTATCCAGACCGGTTTTGCCGGGCTCAGCCGGATACAGTCGCTGCTGGAAATCCCGGAAAGCATTCGGAATCCCCCAAATCCCGTGCCCCTGGGCCACATCCGCGGAGAAGTACATTTTCAAAACATTTCCTTCGGCTACACGCCGGAGCAAACCGTCATCCACGATCTGGACTGGCGACTGGAGGCGGGAAAAATCTATGCCCTGGTGGGCAGCAGCGGTGCCGGCAAGACGACCCTGGTCAATCTACTCCTGAGGTTCTACGATGTGCGGCGGGGAAAAATCTGCATCGATGGCATCGACATCCGCAAGGTGACCCTGGAAGATCTGCGGGCCCACATGGCCTTCGTTCCCCAGAACCCCACGCTGCTGAGCGGCAGCATCGGCGACAACATCCGCTGGGGCAAGTGGGAGGCCGACGAAGAGGAGATTATCAAGGCCGCCCAGAGCGCCTACGCCCACGAGTTCATCTCCCGGTTGGAACAGGGCTACCGGACGGACATCGGCGAGAACGGGAATTTCCTCTCCGGTGGGCAGCGGCAGCGCATCGCCCTGGCCCGTGCCTTTCTGCGACGGGCCCCCATCCTCGTCCTGGACGAGGTCACCTCGGCCCTCGATGCGCACAGCGAACATGCCATTCAGCAGGCGATTCGCCAGCTGGTGCGGCACAAGACCGTCCTCATCATCTCGCACCGCCTCGGCATGATGGCCATCGTCGATGAGATCCTCGTCCTCCGGCATGGGCAGGTGGCCGAACGCGGTCCGCATGAGGAGTTGATGGCCCATCCGGCCGGCCTCTACCGCGAGCTCTACCTCCAGCACCAGGGCAGTTTAAACCCTCCGAATCCTTTATGCTAGCTTCCTTCGATGCGCTGAAAAAAATCCTTCGCCGCCTGCCGGGCATCGGCTATCGCTCGGCCGAGCGCCTGGCGCTCCATCTCCTGCTGGAGGGGAGAGAACAGGCTACGGAGCTCATTCGTACCCTCTCCTCCTCCCTTGAGGCCCTGCAGATCTGTTCCCTCTGCGGCAACCTGGCCGAAGCGGAGTGCTGCTCCATCTGCTCGGATTCGGCCCGGGATCCTTCCCTCCTCTGCCTCGTCGAGACGATTCCCGACCTCTACGCCGTCGAACACAGCGGGGATTTCCGCGGGCGCTACCAGGTGCTCGGCGGCAAGCTCTCGCCCATCCGGGGCATTCTTCCTCAAAATCTCCCCCTCGAGCACCTGCGCCATCGCCTGGAGCGGGAAAAAATTCGCGAGGTCATCCTGGCCCTCGGCGGCGACACCGAGAGCGAAGCGACCTGCCAGTACCTGCTCCGGGAAATTCTCCGGCCATTGGGCAAAGAGGTCACGCGCATCGGCTTCGGACTCCCCTCCGGCTCCGGCATCGCCCTGGCCGATGCCGATACGCTGCACACGGCCATTCTCGCCCGGAGAAAGCTCTAGAATTTAGAAGGTGTCATCAAATAAGAGCGGGACAAAGGAAAAGAGAGAGAGGGAATGGAAAAAAGAACCCATAGAAGGCATGATATAACAGATGACTTCCGTTGCATGGAACAAGATGAGGAGGTTACTGTCCGGTTTTGACGGCACCATCTGGAGCTGATGTTCCATAGGAGTCGTGAAGAGAGAACCCCTTCGTCCGCTTTACCGCCTATAAACTTCCCGTCGATGCCCGATGGCAAGAAGGAGAACCCGTAGCTGCTGATCGTCAATCTGGACGATGAGGCGGTAGTCGCCCACCCGATAGCGCCACAGTCCGTGCAGGCCACCACCCAAGCGCTTTCCGACGCTGCAAGGCGGAACGACTTCGATCACTTCTGTGAGGTAGCGAAGAATACGCTCGCGGTTCTCCGGCGCCAGGCTCGCCAGCTGCTTCTTACTCCGCCGCGTCCAGACGATGCGGTTCACTGCGGGTAAAGCCGAATTCGCTCAGCACTTCTTCCATGGAGATTTTGTCTTTTTCCTCATCGACCTCCTGAAGTGCCCTGAGCCCCTCGAGGGTGTCCCGCTGGTCTTCCAGATATTCGTCCAAAGCCGCATTGATGATGGCGCTCTTCGTCTGATGAAGATCGGAAGCCAGAGCCACCAACCTCTGCTCGTTATCCCGGGTCAGTCGTACCGAAGTCATGGTATCTCCTTGTGTTAGGAATGTAACACAAGGAGCGAGAACTCAAGCTAAAAAGAGCTGAGGAAAAAGTTCCCAGCCATCAGATGAATTGTGGGACAAGATGAGGAGGTTGCTGTCTGATTTTAACGACGCTCTTAAAAAACCCTCTCTCTGATTTCGATCCCCCAAAAACCACACCTGCGGCACCGATCAAAACGGCCGTAGGGCCCCAGGGGCCAATCTCCGCCGGCGATCCGCGCTGGGCTTCCGCCCAGCGCCTGCTGCGCGGAGCGCAGCAGCAAAACTTAAAAGTTTTGGGATCGCCGGCGGAAGAGAGCACCCCCTCCAGAAAAGTTTCTTCGAAAAAAGGCAGAGTTTCTCCGGAGGAAAATCTCAATCTCATCGAGGGCCCTGGGAAGGGACTTTCTCTGCTTTAATGCTTCGAGGCCACATAACGATTCCAGTGGAAACTTACGGTGGTCGCGGCGAGCATTTTCAAAATATCTCCCGGGATGAAGGGCCACAGACCGGCCATCAAAAGTTTTCCATGTGGGACGAAAAAGGATAGGAAGAGAAGCCCCAAAGCGTAAATAATAAGCCCTCCGGCGCAGAGGATGTAAAAATAACTCCACCAGGTTCGGGTCAAGCCCCTCGCCTTCAGCCGTCTCACGACATCCGTCGCCAAAACCATGCCCAGGAGGTAGCCGGATTTTGGGCCCCAGAGAACCCCACTGGCGGCACCGGCCAGAACGGGCAGGCCGCAGAGGCCCAGGAGCCAATAGATGGCGACGGTAGGCGTCGCCAAGGAACCCATGGTCAGCGCCACACAGGCCGTCCCAAAGGTCTGGCCGGTGATCGGCACCGGTGTCCAGGGCAGAGGGATTGTCATCTGCGCCATGAGGGTGAGAAAGAATACGCCGTAGGCCAGTTTCAGCCATTGGGGCATGGGGAGGGAAGGACTCGGCGTCCCACCGAGCGGCTGCACTTCCACTGTATTTTTTATATCCATATATTTCACAACCGAAGCAAAGATTCCCAAAGGAAAGTGATAAAGCCAAGTGCTTCATCAAACCTTTCAAGCTTCTTGGTCCGCTGTCTTTGCGAGGCGAAAAGAAAAAGGGACTTTTCCTTTTCGCCCCGCGGCCCGCGGAGCGGGCCAAATCCCTCTGGGATTTAAAGACAGCGGACAAAAACAGCCAAAAACAATAGCCGGAGAAAAATCTCACCGAAAGCTTTGAGGAAAGCCTTCTCTCCGCAGTAATCGGTGTTACCGTCTCCGGAGTGTTTTCCTCAACTGCTCGGGGCCTGTACAGCGGCGGGTGGTCCCTAGCCCGGGCTTCGCCGCCTTGGCGCTGAGAGGAAAAGGAAGGCCTTCCTTTTCTTCCTAGCGCGGCCCGCGGAGCGGGCCCGGGGCCCTTTGGGCCCCCAAGGCGGCTTAGCCCTACCTCGAGGCGACGAAGCGGGTTTGCCCTTTGAGAAACCCTCTGGGAAGGGTTGTCCAGCCGGTCGTCCTATTCTGCCATCCTTTCCAACGACCACCGGCGATACGCCCTTGACCCGCCGAGAGCAGTTCTCTTTGATAAAACCTCGGTAGCTCAGGTGGTGGAATTGGTAGACACGCTGTCTTCAGGCGGCAGTGCCGCAGGGCATAGGGGTTCGAGTCCCCTCCTGAGCACCAGAGAATCCCCAGCCGGGACTCCGGAACGGCGCTTCTTTTGTCTTTGGCTTCTCCGTCCTTTTGGGCTTCGCTCCTCCTCACGGCTTCGCCGCCTTGGCGGCCTAGGGAGGGGCCTCCGGCCCCCTCCCTAGGCCGCGGCCCGCGGGGCGGGCCTGGGGCCCGCTGGGCCCCCAAGGCGGCGAATCGGGCACGGAAGATCTCCCTCTTCACGGGTTTCCGGGGTCATCCCCTCATTATCAGACCTCCGCAGCCTCGGTCACGAGAACTTCCAAAGCCATCTCTCCTTCGCAGATTTCCGGAAGCCTCGATCGCGAAAACCTCCCAATCTATCTCCTTCTCGTGGATTTCCGGAACCCTGGTCAACTCGGCGGGAATTTCCTCCTTGCCCAATGTCCTTAAAAACTTGCCAAGGGCTTCTAAAAAGCCACAAAGTCTCCCATCATGAAAAGCGCAACCCTCATCGCCCACGTTCCGCCGCGGATTGCCAGTTTGGTCAAAGCCCAGGCCCAAAAGCGCCAACTCTCCACTTCCCGCTATATCAGCCGTCTCATTGAAAAGGAGGTCGAAGGAGATAATGGTGATGATGAAGATGAAGGCGAGACCATCACCTATACCTATGAGGATTTGCTCCGCGAAGTGAGGGAGGCGAAGGCGGAAATTAAAGAGGGAAAGCTCAAGGCTTATACTTCGGCGGAAGAACTGTTGCATGATCTCAAAAGAGACGCACAGAGCGCGTACATTTAGCCGCGAATACGCCTGGTTCGTTCGACACGATCCCGTGACGCTGCTCAAAATCGATCGTCTGGTCGAGGACGTCATAGAACACCCTCTATCCGGTAGGGGTAGACCGGAAGCGCTACGAAGCGGGAAAGGAAATGTATGGTCGCGGCGCATCGACAAGAAGAACCGCCTCGTCTATCACATCGATGAAGAGGTCGTTCTCCTGCTCCACTGCCGTGGGCATTACGAGGCCTGAGCGGCGATGGGTGAGATTTGGCTTTATTTCTTCGCTCGGACATCTTAAGCTATCCCCTCATTACAGAACTTCGCAGCCCCGGTCGCGAGAACCTCCTCCTGGCCGAGCACTCCTAAAAGCTTGCCAAGGGCTTCTAAAAAGCCACAAAGTCTCCCATTATGAAAAGCGAAACCCTCATCGCCCACGTTCCGCCGCGGATTGCCAGTTTGGTCAAAGCCCAGGCCCAAAAGCGCCAACTCTCCACTTCCCGCTATCTCGGCCGTCTCATCGAGAAGGATATCGAGGAGGAGAAGGATATCGAGAAGGAAGAGGGGGATGAGGACGAGACCATCACCTATACCTATGAGGATTTGCAGCGCATTGTGGCTGAGACCAAAGCCGATACGGAGGCGGGGAAAATTAAGTCTTACACCGACGTAGAGGAGCTGATCCGTGACCTTCATGAACATGCTGGAATTCCGTAAATCCCATGAGTTCGTCGAAGATTACGATTGGTTCGAGCGGCATGATTCCAGGGCGATAGCCAAGATCGACCGTTTGGTGAGGGATATCCGACTACACCCGAAATCCGGCATCGGAAAACCGGAGCCCTTGAGGCATCAGGGAGAGGGATTTTGGTCGCGGCGCATCGACAGGAAGAACCGCCTCGTCTATCACGTCGGAGAAGAGGTCGTTCTCCTGCTCCACTGCCGCGGGCATTACGAGGCCTGAGCGGTATCGGGTGGCGTTTGGCTTCACCCCTCCTCGCGGCTTCGCCGCCTTGGCGGCCTAGGGAGGGGCCGAAGACCC
>JAITKE010000068.1 GCA_031278595.1 Puniceicoccales bacterium | reverse complement strand
GCGCTCCCGTGGGAGCGCCTTCGCCGCAGGGGCCGCCGAAGGCGGCCTCCGGCGGCGGGGCCATTGCACGCCCTACTCATGGGGTTCGGGGAACAGCCAAACGCTGCTGGAGCTCGTTCAACTTACGCCCGCTCTCGGCATCCTTCTCCTCCCGGGCGACCTGTTGGGCGATGGAGAGCATGCGCCGAATCCAGTAACGCTCCTTGGGCGAAAGCGAAGGATTGGAGAGTAAGTCCGATGCGACCCGACTGATGGCCTGCCTCAATTCGGAGAAGCGGTGGTTTTCGAAGAGCAGCCACACCTGCTGGAACCGAATCTCGGCCTGTAGTTCTTTTGGAATCTGGGGCCCGTCGACTACGCTGCTCAACAGGGATAGGGCCTTCATCTGTTCCGCCGGGTCGTGGGGGTGGAGCGCCAGGACGCAGCGCAGGCGGAGCAGCTGAATCCAGGCTCTCAGCGCCGCCGACAATCCGGGCCTTTTGAGTAAGTCCTCATAGAGGAGCTGTGCGCCGAAGAACTGGTGCAGCTCGCGCAGCAGTTCACCCTCCAGCAGCTTAGCCGACAGGCAGAAGGCCGATTCCGGATGGGAATAGATGATGGTTTCCAAACGCCCGATGGCCTGAGGATAGGACTTGAATCCCCGGCGACGACTCCGCTGGGCGGAGGCATAGAGCAACCTCGGGGTGAAGGGATTCCGGGGATTTTTCTCGACGAATTCCTCCAGGGTGCTGAGGGATTCGCGGGCCGAAACGTGGGATTCCTGGGCTGAGGCGTGGGATTCGTCCCATTCCGCCAAGAAAAGACGCGAACGGATGTCGTTGGGCGTTTGGGGAAAACGTTCCCTTAAAACCCGCAGGTGCAGGCGACCGACCTCTTCATTCCCCAGTAGAATTTCAAGCTCCCCCAGATAGAGCAGGAGGGAGGAGTGGATGTGCTCCCGCAGCGAGGGATCCCGCAGAGCGTGGTAGCGATCCAGGAGCTCTTTGGCCCGGAGGTGGCTCGTGTGTGTGTAGTGGCATTGAAACAGGAGGTAGGTTTCGACGAAGAGGTGGTAGATTTCCACCTCCTCCGATGGCGCGCAAATGCCTTCCGCCAGTGCCTTCCCGTTTTGGAAAAATTGCAGCGCCTTTTCGAATTTCCCCTGCGCGGATAGCGCCTGCACCACATTCCACAGGGCCTCCCAGGTCGGCAGGTGCCGCAGGAGTTCCGGTCTGGCTTGAATCTTCAGGAGCAGAAAATGGCCCAGCTTCTCCGTCAGGGCGAGTTGGAGCCGCAGCCAGACGTATTGGCCCAATAGGGTGGCGTAGGATTCGCTCGTAAAGATATCCTCCTCCGGCAGGAGCGCTTCGTAGATCAGGAGAGCCGATTCGAGGGCCCCCTGTTGAATCTGGGCCAGGGCCTTCCGTCGTCCGGCTTCGGCATTCGCGATTCTGGCAGCCAGGGAGAGAGGAGAGATCTCGGGTTCATCGGATGGGATGGAGGAATCCTCTCCGGCGATGGCCAGGTTGAGGATGACCGCGCCGAGGAGAAAAATATTGCTCAGGTGGGAGAAAACTCGCATCTTAGTCCTGCATCTCTTTGCATTTTATGGAAGCCTCACTCAGCTCCATTGTCCGTTTTTGCGACGCGTATGTCAATCGGGAAGCCATTGCCGATTATCCGGCGGCCCATAACGGGTTGCAGTTCGAGAATTCCGGCAAGCTAGGGCGCATCGGCGCGGCGGTGGATGCGAGTCTGGAGAGCATTCAAGCGGCAGCGAAGGAGGCAGTGGATCTTCTCCTCGTCCATCACGGCCTGTTCTGGGCCCCAGCGGACCCGGTCACGGGCAGTCGATTTCAGAAGTACCGCCTCCTGCTGGAGCGGGACATCGCGGTCTACGGCAGCCACCTGCCCCTCGACCTGCACCCGGAAATTGGGAACAACGCGAGCATCGCGGCCCGGCTGGGCCGGAAGGTCTCCGGCTGGGATTTCCCCCATGAGGGCCATCCCATCGCCGCCGTGGTGGATTGGGGGGCCTCGCGGACGGAGCTGGAGGGAAAACTGCGGGGCCTGTTCCCGCAGACGCTCAGCCTGAGTTTCGGGCCGGAGGCCATCGACCGCATCGTGATCTCCTCCGGCGGTGGCAGTGGAGCCATTCCCTCCTTGAGGGAAAAGGGCCACCACACCCTGATCACGGGCGAGGGACACCAGCATCACTATGCCCTAGCCCAGGAGGAGGGACTCAACGTCTACTTCTGTGGCCACTACGCGACGGAGGTTTTCGGCGTCCAAAATCTGGCCCGGCGTGCCGCCGAGGAGTTCGGCCTATCCTATACTTTTTTGCCGACGTCCTGTCCGCTGTAGGATTAATCCGTCCAATGAGGCCAGATCAACGATGTCGGAAAATGCTCAGCCCTTAGGAGATTCACCGCGCTGGCCTCCGGCGGTCATCGACGCCTGGATGGATCGCCTGTCCCGCCTCCGCAAGGGGAAGGCCTGGCCGGCGGCGGAGGTGAAGAAGGGGCGTGAGATCTACGAGACCGGCCTCTGCACAGAGCTGGAGCTGCAGACCGACGAGGTGCTGGTGCGCTTCCGGTCGCCGAAGGAACGCATCTACGTCGTGGTCGACGCTTCCGGCGAGCCCTGGCGATTTCATTCCTCCGTTAAAGACCCCTCGCTGGCCGTGGGCTACCAGGTGGCGACGCTTCTCCTCATCGAAGGAGAGATTTCGAATTATATCCGGGAAGAGGCGAGCGCGGAGGGAGGGTTCGTCTCGCCGTCGCTCGCGGCGGTGAAGAGGAAGAAGAGGCTGGCGGCCCAGCGGCCACGCCTGGAATTCCGGATGAAAAACAATGCTTTGGAGGTAGAGGTTCTGTCCCTCTCCTCCTATCGGGGACAGATGGTCGAAGACGAGGCGGAGCGAGGCCGAAGGGAAAGGGAGAGCTGGCTGCGCTTCCTCTTCTACGCCAAACGGGCCGGCTTCGTCGCGACGCATACGCCGCGCAGCTATGCCCTGCGCGAGCGGGAGCGGCTCATCCATTTCTACCGCCGAGAACTGCCGAAGTGGAAGATGTGGAGCGAGATTTCCTGCGAGAAGGATTTGGATCTGCTCCTGCAGAACGTGCACACCGTCGCGCTGCGGCCCCTGGCGAAGGCGATCGATGCGGAACATGTCTCCATCGAGTGGACGGTGCCGGAGCTAGCCCTGGGCAAGGAAGAATTCCAATGCCTGAAATGGGGAAAGGAAGAGGCGGTCTTTTTGCCCCGACGGGGCTGGGTACGCCTTTCCCGGGATTCCCTCCTGCAGATGGCGGAGTGGAAGCGCTCGGCCACCCTTTTCCCATCGGGCATTCTGCCGCCCTACATGCTGCTCTCCTCCTACGGAGCGCTGACCCAGAGCCTCGTGGCGGATGCCCCCCTACAGGAGTGGCTGAAGGAGGTCGGTAAGGCCGAAGAAGTGCCCCTTCCCGTCCTGCCGAATTTCCTGCGGCCCTACCAGCGGGAAGGGGTGGAATGGATCTGTCGCCTAGCCTCCTACCACCTCCACGGCCTGCTGGCGGACGACATGGGCCTGGGCAAGACGCTGCAGGTGCTGGTCGTCCTGGAGCGCTTCGCTGCAGAAAAGCCCTCGCTGGTGGTCTGTCCGGCCGGCGTAGTGGATGTCTGGTACGGCGAGGCGAAGAAATTTTTCCCGAAGCTGTCGGTGGCCATCGTCGGCCGTACAAACGGAGTCCCCGGGGCCTCGCTGCGGATCGCCAGCTACACCCAGCTGCGGATGCAGCGGGCGGCGCTGACGCACATCGACTGGAACTTCGTGGTGCTGGACGAGGCCCAGTGGATCAAGAATGAGCGGACGAAGACCTTCCAGGCCTGCCTCGGCCTGAAGGCCAAGACGCGGCTGGCCCTGACCGGCACGCCCATCGAAAACCGCCTGCAGGATCTGTGGAATCTCTTCCGCTTCCTGATGCCGGGATTTTTGGGGAGCTGGAACCTGTTCCAGGAGCGCCTGCAGAAGCCCTCGGCCCTGGAGGAGCTGCGAAAAGAACTGCGCCCCTTCATCCTGCGCCGCACCAAGGAGGAGGTTCTGACGGAACTGCCGGCGAAGTCGGAGATCGAGCTCAGCTGCCCGCTGCTGCCCCTGCAGCAACACCTCTACACCCAGACCCTGCGGAAGGCCCAGGAGCAGTACCGGGAGGAGTGGTCCGGGGCGGCCGAACGGCACCGCTTCTCCATCCTGGCCCAGCTGATGCGCCTCCGCCAGCTGGCCTGCGATCCGGTACTGGTGGCCGGTCATGGCGATAGCCCCTGGTCCTCGTCGGGCAAATTGCTGCGCCTGGAGTCGAAACTGTCCGAGGCCTTTTTCGCCGGAAAGAAGGTCGTCATCTTCAGCCAATTCGTCCGCTTTCTGGATCGCATCGAAGGGCTGCTGCGGGAGCGTTTTCCTTCAATTCCCCGCTTCCGGATCACCGGTGTGACGGCGCGGCGGGGAGAGATCGTCCAGGACTTCCAGAGCCTTGCCGGCCCGGCCGCCTTCCTGATCAGCCTGCGGGCCGGTGGGGTCGGCATCACCCTGACGGCGGCGGACTATGTCTTCCTGATGGATCCCTGGTGGAATCCATCCGTGGAACGGCAGGCCATCGACCGCGTCCACCGCTGGGGCCAGAAGCACTCCACCATCGTCTACCGCTTCATCAGCAGCGGCACGCTGGAGGAGCAGATCCAGCAGCTGAAGGCGAGGAAGGAACAGCTTTTCCGCCACGTCCTGGATCCCCTCCTGGGCCCCGGTGCCGCCACCGATTTCTTCCTTAGGCACCTGCCGGAGCTCCTGCGGGCGCCACGGGACGAAAGCGGGAACCGGGCCTGAGTGCTGAAAGCCTGGGGTTGATTTTTTGGGGACCGCCTTTGGGCCCAAAGGGCCCTGGCGCCCGCGGCGCGCGGCCTGCGGCCGCGCCGCGGGCGCCGCGAGAGGGGCAGGGAAAGTCCCTTTCCCTTCCCCTCTCGCAAAGGCGGCCCCCAGACAACTTCGCCCCATAATTCCGGTTCTCAGCCGGCCCCAAGACAACACCAAGCGCCGGCGGCGGCCCCAAGACACCGCAGTTCCCAAATGGGCCTCCGACGAGTTCCAGCGGACCCCAACCGAGCTCTTCCAGCCCAAAACCGCGCCTCAGGATTCCTCAGAAATGGCCTGGGCCGCCGAGGCGAAGTCGTGCGGGGTCTGGAAATTTTTATAAACACTCGCGAAGCGGATGTAGGCCATGGGATCGATTCGCCGGAGCTCTTCCAGCACGATGTCCCCGATCATTTGGGATGTGAGGGGGCGCTTCTCCTGCCCCCGAATGGTCTGGACGATTCGCTGGTGCAGCTGCCGAATGCTCTCGTCACTGCGGACGTCTTTTTTAAAAGTTTTCTTCAACGCCGAGAGAATTTTCTGGGGCTCGAAGGTCTCCCGCGAGCCGTCGCGCTTGAGGACGACGAGGTCGGCGACGCAGCAGTTCTCCAGGGTGGAGAAGCGGTAGCCGCAGTGGAGACAGCGCCGCCGGCGCCGCACCACCGTACCCTCATCCTGCAGCCGGGTGGCGGTGACCTTGGTATGGGGATGCCGGCATTCGGGACAGCGCATGGGAAAAATTGACCGAATTCAGCCTTCCTCGGGACTTCCCTCCAAAAGCGCCCGGATGTAGTCCTCGCGGGAGAAGGGCTGCAGGTCGTCCGCCTTTTCCCCGAAGCCGAGGAAGTAGATGGGGATGCGGAGCTGGTGGTAGATGCCCACCAGAGCCCCTCCGCGGCTGGTGCCATCCAGCTTCGTCATGATCAGGCCACTGAGACCGAGGCTTTGGTGGAATTGCCGGGCCGAGTGGATGGAATTGACCCCCAGGCTGCCGTCCAGGACGAGCCAGACGTGCTCGGCGGCCGGCTCGCCGTGCTTCCGTAAAACCCTCCGGATCTTCAGCAGTTCCTGCATCAAGCCCTCCTTGGTGTGCAGGCGCCCGGCGGTGTCCAGGAGGAGGAGGTCTTTTCGGCGATGGCAGGCCGCCCGGTAGCTGTCATAGGCCACCGCGGCCGCATCGGCCCCCGGCTGGCTGGCGACCAGTTCGAAGCCCAGGTGCCGCGACCAGACGGCCAGCTGCTCATTGGCCGCCGCCCTGAAGGTATCACAGGCCCCCACGAGGACCTTTCGTCCCTGCGCCTGGAAAAAATGGGCGCACTTGGCCGCGCTGGTGGTCTTGCCGGAGCCGTTCGTCCCGACCAGGTAGACCACTTCCGGTGTCCGGCCCTCCCCGGGCGGTTCCAGTCGCCCCTCCGAACCCTCCAGCAGCTGCCGAAGGACTTGGGCGGTACAGACCAAAATATCCCGGGCCTGGGGGTTTTTCAAAAAAGCCTGCCGAAGCCTTTTGAGGATTTCCTCCGTCGTCTCGACACCGAAATCGGCGGCGTAGAGGGCCTCCTCGACCGCCTCCAGGCTTTCCGGTCGCAGCCGGCCGCGGAAGAGCCCTCCCATCTTCTGGACCAGCTGCTGCTTCGTCTTGGCCAATCCCTGGCAGAATTTTTTAAACAGGCCGAACACCGCTTCGCTTCCCCCATCGGAGGAATTTCCTTCCGGGGAAAATCCAAAGGGCCTCTCCCCCGAAGTCCATGCCAAAAGCGGCCAGCATTTGTGCTGCCCAGGCCAGGTTGTTTGGGCCAGCTTATTCGAGACGGCTGGACGTTGCCCTGGCCGAGCGTTGCTTTGGGTCTGGTGATTTGACGCTGTCTTCGCAAGGGGCAAACTCCCGGAGGGGGTTTGCCCCTTGATGCCCGCTCTGCGGGCGATTCCTCCGGAATCCGAAGACAGCGCCGGATTTTTGACCCCGAAATCCCATCCCAGCGTCTTTTAGGCTTTTCTTTCCCGCTTTTCGGAACAGAAGAGAAAGGCACATGATCATCAGGCATTACCAATTGGATGCGGATGAGGCCTCCTGGACTCCCGGCGCCCGAGAGGCCTACAATTTCGCCATTGCCATCACCGGAAAGAAAAAGCCCAAAGTTCCCTTTCTCTACGAGGAGATCGTCTTCCACGATACGGATCCCTCCCAGAAGGTCTTCTACGACCCTCTGCCCTTCCAGAAGGCCTTCCGGGCGCCGCTGGAGGAATGCGACCTGGTCGTCCGCTTCGGCGGCCTCCATCCGGTCCGTTTCGCTCAGGACTACGACTGGGATTCCCAGGGCCCGCACGCGAGAAAATTCCCCAATGGCTTCGTCCTCAAGCCAGTTTTCTACGCCTCGTCGCGACACGAAGCCTGCCGCGTGGCCGTCACGCCCCCCATCACCTATATCTCCCTCTGCTGCGCCTACCGACAGGAGCCCCGGGCCTTTTCCTCGCTGGCCATCATCATCCATCGGGTACTAGAGAATGGCGTGCCCCTGAAAGTCCCCTACCGCGAGTTCCAGTCCAAGCAGGAGATGGGCGAAGTGGGCCGAGGTCTTCTCCATACGCTGAAGTCGCGCCTGCGGCGGAAGAAGCGTCATTGAAAGCTTCCTGGGGGCCGCCTTTGCGAGAGGGGAAGGGAAAGTTCCTTTCCCTGCCCCTCTCGCAGCGCCCGCGGCGCGGCCTACGGCCGTGCGCCGCGGGTGCTAGGGCCCTTTGGGCCCAAAGGCGGCCCCAAAAAAAATTCACCCCAAAAACTCAGTGCTCGCCCCAAGGCTCATTTCCATCCTTTGATATCCGCAGAAAAACTCAGTATAATCCCTCCAACGCCTATTCTCATCCGCATCCGCAGGCAAACTCATCACTCCTCCCATCGCTTTTTCCTTGTGCTTTGGGTTCCAACTGCCCTGATGGAGGGCCGGAGAATTTTTTGACGAAAACCGAAGGAGTTTGGAGGAAGAGAATGACGGGAGGGAAAGTCTGAAGACGGAGGATTTTGCTGGAAGACGGGAGAGGGCCTGAGGAGCAGGGCCGCCGGTGTCCCTGCGACGAGCTGTGCGAGGCCGATGCCGGGAGGTGGGTGCGCCTGGCCGGCTGGGTTCAGTCGATCCGCGACCACGGCGGCTTGCTCTTTCTCGACCTGCGCGACCGGGAGGGAATCACCCAAATCGTCTGCGAACCGGATCGGGAGAATTTGGCGAAGAGGCGGTCAATTTCTGGCTTTATTCGAGGTCTTGCCGATACGGTTTGCGCCGACGGTCAGGAGTACGAGAAAGTTTGCACCGACGGTGGAGAACCTGAGAAGGACGATGGGGGACTTGGAAAAGACGACAGGGAAGCGGAGAAGGATAGCGAGGGGCCCGAGAAATTTTGCACTGACGACCAGAGGTCAGAGAAAGTTTGCGTCGACGGCCGGGAGTTTAAAAAAAACGATGAGAAATCCGAGAAGGATAGCCAGGAGTCCGAGAAATTTTCCGAAATCCTTCCTCGGTTGAAGGAGGAATCCGTCGTCGAAGTCTTCGGCACGGTGCGTTTGAGGCCACCGGAAGCCCGCAATGGGAAGATGGCCACCGGCGGCATCGAGGTGCTGGCCGAAGGCATGCTCGTGCACAACTTCGCCGCGACACTGCCCTTTCCCATCGACGACGGCGCCGACAAGGTTCATGAGGAGCTGCGGCTGAGCTACCGCTACCTCGACCTGCGCCGCCGTAAGAATTTATGGCGCCTGCGCCTGCGCCATCGGGTCGCCCAGCTCATACGGCACACCCTCGACGGCCAGGGTTTCATCGAGATCGAAACGCCGCTGCTCTTCAAGAGCACCCCGGAGGGCGCACGGGAATTCCTGGTGCCGAGCCGCCTCAACCCCGGGAGCTTCTACGCGCTGAATCAGTCGCCGCAGCAGTATAAGCAGATGCTGATGGTGGCTGGGGTGGAGCGCTACTACTCGCTGGCCCGCTGCTTTCGGGACGAGGACCTGCGGGCCGACCGCCAGCCGGAGTTCACCCAAATCGACCTGGAGATGTCCTTCGTCCGACGCGAAGATATCTATGCCCTCATCGAAGGCCTTCTGGCGGCGCTGTGGCGGGATGAAGAGCTTCAGGAGATGAGAGCGAAGCTGGGAAAGCTGGAGCTCGGCTTCGAACGACCACTTCCCGGACAGAACGAGCTGAAAACGCCCTTCCGCCGGATGGATTTCGGCCTAAAACCTCGGGATTCCTCCTCCGATGCCCATTCCCCCTTCGTTCCACCGGAAAGGGCCACGGCGATGGACAACTACGGCTCCGATAAGCCGGATACCCGTTGGAAATTCCTCATCCAGGATGTGGGTGAGATTTTCCGGAACTCGGCGTGCAAAGTCTTTCGCGATTGCCTGGCCAAGGGCGGGGTCATCAAGGCCCTCAACCTGAAGGGTCTGGCCGACCTCACGGCGGGCGAGCAGCGGCGCTGCGAGGAATTGGCGCGTTCACTGGGTGCCGGCGGACTGGCCTACATCAAGTGCGGCAATGGAGGCTGGAAATCTCCCCTGTTGAAATTCTTTTCCGAAGAGGAGCGGCGGCGGCTCGGCGAATTCCTGGGTATCGAAGAGGGCGACCTCATCCTCTTCGCGGCGGATTTCTGGGAGCGGGCCTGCGCGATTTTGGGCCGCCTTCGGCTGGAGGGCATCGGGCTCCTGCGAAAGCGAGGGAGGATCCCAAGTGCTTCGGCGCGATTCGAATTCCTCTGGGTGGAAAACTTTCCCCTGGTGACTTACCAGGAGGAGAAGAAGCGCCATGAGGCGACGCACCATCCCTTCACGGCTCCGCTGCCGGAGGACGAGCACAACCTGAGGGATTCCCCGGAAAGCGTCCGCAGCCAGCACTACGACCTGGTGCTGAACGGCGTCGAGCTGGGTGGCGGGAGCATCCGGATCCATGAGGAGGGGCTCCAGCGACGCATTTTCGAAGAAGTGCTCCGGATTCCGCCAGAAGTGGTCGAGGACCGTTTTGGCTACATGCTAAAGGCCTTTCGCTACGGCGCTCCGCCGCACGGGGGGATCGCCCTCGGCCTCGACCGGCTGGTGGCGATGCTGGCCGGCGCCGATAGCATTCGGGATGTGATGGCCTTTCCCAAGACCCAGAGCGGGCAGGAACTGATGACCGGCTCGCCGACGCCGGTTCCCGAACAGTCGCTGCGGGAGCTGTGGATTCAGTCGACAGCCGGCGAGGGAGTTTTGGGAAAAGCCCAAAAGAATTCGGAGGCGGCCGGCGAGGGAGTTTCTCCGCCGGGCGAGAGAAAAAATCCCTCGGTTTGAGAAAATCCTTCAAGAGATTTTCTTTGGAACGAAGAATTCTTCTGTCGATAAATCTTTTAAGCCCAAATATCTCATACTTACCTTTCTAAATAACTATCTCCTTATACTTATTTTTCGTTTCGAAAGAAGTCTAATCCGTGGCCCGTTTTGGCTCTGTTTCCCGTTTTCCGCCCTTGGGCGCAAGGGCCCGTCCTGCCAGAGGCCGGCTTTCGATGCCGGAGGCATCGCCGCCCCCGCGGCGCCCACGCGG
>JAITKE010000027.1 GCA_031278595.1 Puniceicoccales bacterium | reverse complement strand
GGGACTAAGGGGAATGCTCCTCGTTTGCCTTCAGGCGAAGGCTGTCCGAGGTCAAGGTGTCTGGGATACGGATTTTCCGGCCTCTACTTTTATTTCCAGAGAGAGGGCTCATCAAGATGACTGCCGCCGCTGACTTTCAGCGAACCATCCTGGATGTCTAGGCGCGGGATACGGATCTTCCAGCTTTTACTATCTATCTCCGACGAGGGAGGGCTCATCGAGGGGGGCACCGCCGCAGACCTTCAGCGGGCCATCTTGGAAATGGAGGATCAGCTCACCGCCCGGTGGGACATCGCGGCGATGGCGGAGGATTTTTCCCTGAAAATTTTCGGCGATCAGGAACCCGCTGCGGAGATTGCGCCCGATGTCGTAGCTCTCCCAGCGCCGCCGAAGGGTCAGGAGCTCTTCTCTTTTGGAGGCGAGGGCCGAGCGGGTGCCTTCAAAAAATCGCTGGGAGGTCTGCTGGAGCTGGTGCCGCCGGTGCTCGATCTGCCGCTCGGGGGAGACGTTCCGCAGGCGCTGCCGCAGAAACTGCCAGTGCTGCCGCTGCCGGAAGGTGTATTCTTCGAAAATTTCCGCCAGCCGTTCTCTTAAGTCCCAGCAGCGCCGTTGGGCATTTTGGTAATTCGTCGCGATGATTTCCGCTGCGGCTGAGGGGGTTTCGGCCCGGAGGTCGGCCACGAAATCCACCAGGGTGAAATCGGTCTCGTGACCGATGGCGGAGAGGATGGGTTTGGGACAGTCGGCCAGTTTCCGGACGAGGGCTTCGGCGTTGAAGGTCCAGAGGTCTTCGGCACTGCCGCCGCCCCGAGCCAGGACGATGAGCTCGGCCGGGGAGCGCTGAGCCAGGTCGAGGTTGTGGAGAAAGTCTCGAACGGACTCGTCGCCCTGGACTCGGCAGGGGAAGAGGATGATCTCGCCCCGCCAATCCTTCCGGCGAAGGATTTGGAGAAAATCCTGCAGGGCGGCGCCGGTCGGGGAGCTGAGCAGGGCGATGGGATTGGCCGTGGGGGGAATCGGCCGCTTGCGCTCGGCGTCGAAGAGCCCTTCGCGCCGGCAGCGCTCCTTGAGTTTTTGGAATTCCGCGTCCCGCTGGCCCGTGCCGCAGGGCAATAGGTGACGTACAATCCACTGGTACTGGCCCCGCGGGGCGTAGAGCTCCAGGCTGCCGTAGCAGAGGATGGATTTTCCGTTTTCCAGGGGGAAGTGGAGCCGTAGGGCATCGCCGCGGAAGAGGACGCAGGCGATCTGACTCCGCTCATCCTGGAGAGTGAAGTAGAGATGGCCGGAGCTCTGCTGCCGAAGGTTGGAGACCTCGCCACCGATCCAGAGCATGGGGATCTGGGAGCCCAGGAGGCTTTGGATCCGTTCCGTCAGGGAGGAAATGCTGTAGATTTTTTCCGTATCCCAGGTTTCGGGACTGTCATGGGTCGGTGGAATCACGGGAGAGGGTTATAAGCATAGCGGTTCTTCGGCAAGTCCGGAGGGATTCTTGGTTTTTTTGGCGCTGTCTTTGCAGCGGAGAGAATACAAGTGCCCCGGGGCCCTTGGCGTCTCTCCGCTGGGGCCCGCTGCGCGGGCCGCTCCCTTCGGGAGCCAAAGACAGCGCCAAACAAACCCACCGAAGAGCCCCTTTGGCAACAGCCACCTTCAAATTCCCGGATCGATGGAGAGTCAATTCCCGAATCGGCGGAGAGAATTCATTTGCCGACACCGGCGGACGGCCCATGCTCGGGAATCCATGATGAATCTCTCTTCTCTGGAACGGCAGGATCCTGAAGTGGCCACCTGGATCCACCGGGAGTGGCAGCGGCAGAACGAAGGCCTCGAGCTGATCGCCTCGGAGAATTTCACCTCACCGGCGGTGCTGGAGGCGGTCGGCAGCATTTTGACCAACAAATACGCCGAGGGCTATCCCGAAAGGCGTTATTACGGTGGGTGTAAATGTGTGGATACGATTGAGAATCTGGCCATCGAGCGCGCTCAGCGATTATTCGGCGCCGAACATGCCAATGTCCAGCCCCACTCAGGGACACAGGCGAATCTCGCGGTCTACACGGCGGTGCTGAAGCCCGGCGATAAGATTTTGACGCTTTCTCTCGAGAATGGCGGACACCTGACTCATGGGCATCCCAAAAACCTCAGCGGCATGCTCTATCAAGTCTCTCATTACGATGTCGATCCGCAAACCGCCGCCATCGATTATGAGGCCCTGGAAGAAATCGCCCTCCGGGAGCGACCGCAGCTGATCACCATCGGCGCCTCGGCCTATCCCAAGGTCATCGATTTCCAGAGGGTGGGGGAGGTCGCCCGGGCGTCGGGTGCGCTGCTGCTGGCCGACATCGCCCACATCGCCGGGTTGGTGGTGACCGGGCTGCATCCCTCGCCGATCCCCCATGCGGATTTCGTCACGACGACGACGCACAAGACCCTGCGCGGCCCCCGCGGCGGGCTGATCCTGTGCCGGGAGAAATGGGCCCGGGCGATCGACGCATCGGTTTTTCCGGGTAATCAGGGTGGGCCTCTGATGCACGTCATCGCGGGAAAGGCGGTCTGCTTCGGCGAGGCCCTGCGGCCGGAATTTCGGGACTACCAACGGCAAATTCTGGCCAATGCCCGTGCTCTGGCCGAAGAGCTGCAACGGCTCGGCCTCTGCCTCGTCGGTTCCGGCACTGAGAATCATCTGCTGCTCCTGGATCTGCGGCCGAGCTCGCCGGACTTGAGCGGCCGGGCGGCGGCGATGACCCTGGAGACGGCTGGCATCACGGTCAATGCCAATACGGTGCCGAGGGAGACGCGCAATCCTTTCCAGGCGAGTGGGCTGCGCCTGGGCACCCCGGCCGTGACGACCCGCGGGATGCGGGAGGCGGAGATGAAGTGGATCGCCGTGTGGATCGAACAGATCCTCTCCTCGCCGGAGGATGAGGCTTTATCCAAAGCCATTCGCGCCGAAGTGCGAAAACTCTGCCAAAATTTTCCATTAAGATATTGACGCCGGTACAAGTATTTGCTAATATGGAAGGACAACTTCGCGTCGGGGTTGGAAATAATATGGAGTTAGGAGAGGTGGGTTTTATGGAGAAAAAATCTAGGAAACAGGGCTTCACGCTGATGGAGCTGATGGTGGTGATCGCGATCATCGCGATCCTTTCGGCTATTCTGGTCCCGTCTGTGCGGAAGGCGATCGACAGCGCCCGTCGTACGCGGGGCTCGAACAGCATGCGGCAGCTGGCGGTGGCGTACATGAATTACAGCAATACCTTTGGAGACCAGCGGACGATACCTTCGACGGTAACAACACACTCCGGTTGGGCATTGGAGCTGGCTAAGGCCAATGTCCTCAACGAGGCCAGTGTGTACTTTTGGAGCGACGATCCGCTGTTGAAGGGAAAGACAGATATTCCGAAGTTTGTTAAAAACAGCGACGGCGAATTGGTCGCTAGTGCCTATTGGACTAACCCGGGCCCCAGCGTGGTGATGTTGGTGGGCGTGGATCCCAATGCCCCGGCCACGACGACACCGATCGCCTGGACTCGCGGTCTGAACCTTGAGACCGGAGTGTGGGCTGCCGATGAAGGTGTCTACGGCGATGCGGGTGGATTCATCGCTTTTCTCGATGGCCATGTGGAGTGGTTCGAAACCACGAAAGCTAAGCTTGTTAAGCCAGACGGGACTGCTATCACAAGTCCCATTGAGGCGGCTACTACGGTTGAGGCAAGTATTCCGGTTGCGACGGGCGGCGGCGGAGAGGCCGGATAACGCTTCTCCTCCGGGATGGCCGAGGAGTGGCTTCCTGAGGCATAGGGGCGGAGATCTCTCTTAAGGACGAAAAGTTCTTTGACAAAAAGAGCTTTTTTAGCGGGAGAATAGCCGTTGGAAAAGATCATGGAAACGGCCCGTGTAAAATAAAAAAGGATGAAATTTTCAAGGGCAGGGCGCAGAGGGCTTGGCTTCACATTGATGGAGCTGATGGTGGTGGTCGCGATCCTCGCGATCCTCGCGGCCATTCTCATTCCATCGGCGCAAAGGGCGCTTCGGAGTTCCCGCCGTGCGCGCGGAGCGAGCAACATGCGCCAGATCGCGGTGGCCTTCATCCATTATTGCAACGGATACTCCGGCGAGAGCCGGACGGTACCCCCGCCAACGGGGGCGGATGCGGCCTGGCCGACCTATCACTGGGCCAGAACGCTCGCCCAGGCCGGTGTTCTCAACGAAGCGGCTGTCTATCTGTGGAACGATGATTCCTATCTGAAAAAAATGGCGGGAGGTGAGCTCCCCAAGGTGGTCATCGATGCGAGCGGGAACATGTCTGCGGGGGCCGATGCAGCTTGGTTCCATGCCAGTGTCGTGACTCTGGCTGGGGTCAACCCGGATTCCAATACGTCGCCCGAAATGATCCCGATCGCCTATACGCGCGGTCTGAACACCACGACCGGAAGGTGGGATGCGGTCACGGGTGTCTACGGCGATGAGGGGGGATTTATCGCCTTTTTCGACGGCCACGTGGAATGGTTCGAGTATACGACGGATAGGCTCCTGACTCCGGAAGGCGTTCCCACGTCGGATCCCCAGCTGGCCGCCGGCATCGGCTCCGGTTCATCGACGGGCAGCGGCGGCGGTGGTAGCGGTAGTGGCGGTGGTAGTGGAGGCGGTGGGGGTGAAAATGAAGTTACCCTCGGCGAAGAGGACACAAATGAAACTCCGGAGGATAATGGTGGAATTTTGGTCAAGCCAGGCCCCGATAGTTACACTTGGCAGATTTGGGATCCCTATAACAACACTTGGGTTGATGGAACTTATGTATACGACCCATTGGGGGCGTATGTTGTTGCAGCCGTTGTCAAAAATCCAAACACTGAGTTGAATGAAACCATCGCCTATGTTGGTACCTATGTCCTTAACGACCCCTCTAATCTCTATGGCGGTGGTGTCTGGACTTGGGCCATAAGAGAGCCTTGAGTCGTCCTGAGAAATTGCGATTGGATTTCTACCTGTCCGAAGGCTTAGCTGCTGGATTTTAGTTTGGGGGCTGCCTTTGCGCCGAAGCCCCCGAAGGGGGCTTCGGCGGGGGCCCGCCGGAGGCGGGCCGCTTCCTTTGGAAGCCAAAGGCAGCCCCAAAAAAGAGGAGCCTCTTGGCTTTGAGGGCCAGGATGTGCCATTTGGAATTCCATTCACAGGATATCCCGTTCGAACTTCCCTTCCAACTGGGAGCCTTTTCTCTTAATCGGGAGCCCTTTTTTTCAAAATCTAGGCGTAAATCCCTCCGCCTAAAATCTAGGCGTAAATCCCTTCACCTAAAATCTAGGTGTAAATCCCTTCACCTAAAATCTAGGCGTAAATCCCTCCGCCCAGGAGGCGTTTTTCCTCGTAGAGGGCGAGAACCTGGCCGCTGGCGAGGGCGCGCGGAGGGTTTGGGAACTCGACAACGGCGGTGTCGGGGCCGATGGGCTCGAAGTAGAGGCTCTGGGAGGGATCCCGATGGCGCGGCCTGCCCAGGAGCCGGCAGGGCTTTTCCAGCCGTTCGCGGATGAAATGGAGCTGGTGCAGGGTGAATCTCCGGCGATGGAGAAGCGCGGAGGCGGAGCCCTCCAGAGCCACGACGAGCTGGTTCTTTTCCCCATTCTTGGCCACGACGACGTAGTGCTCGTGGTCTCGGTTCGACGGAAGGCGGATCCCGTGGCGCTGCCCCAGAGTGAACGGATGGAGTCCACGGTGCTCCCCCAGGATACGGCCCTCGGTGTCGACGATGGGCCCGGGCGAGTCGGGAATGTAGTGGGACAGAAATCCCGAATCTTGACCTTACCCAGGAAGCAGATGCCCTGGCTGTCCTTCCGCGCCGCATTGCCGAGCTGCGCCTCCGCCGCCAGCGCGCGCACGTCGGGCTTTTTCAAATGGCCCACCGGAAATTCTGCGAACCGCAGCTGGGACTGGGAAATGTAGGCCAAAAAGTAGGACTGATCCTTGTTCGGATCGGCGCCTTCGAAGAGATCGCAGGAGCCATCGGCATACGTTCGCTTTTGGCAGTAATGCCCGGTGGCGAGGCTGGCGCAGCCCAATTCCCGGGCGTAGTCGGCCAGAAAGCCGAATTTGACGTATTGGTTGCAGAGGATGTCCGGATTGGGGGTCAGGCCGTTCCGATAGCCCTCCACCAGGGGCGTTGCAACCCACCGGCGGTAGCGCTCGATCATGTTGACGACCGAAAAGGGGATCTGGAGCTGCTCAGCGACGCTTCGGGCCTGCTTCAAATCCTCTTCCCAGGGACAGGGACCGAGCGGCCGCCGCTGATCCTCGTCGTGCCAGGTGCGCATGTAGGCAGCCAGGATTTCCGTGCCCTGTCGCCGCAGGAGCAGGGCCGCCACGGAACTGTCCACGCCACCGGACAGGGCGACGAGCCGCTTCCCATTTGTCTCCGGCCACTTGCCTTTCATCTCCGATGGGGATCTGTCCATGCTTTTAGAGAAAAGGGCCCGGGCTTTTTGGCGATGGTGGAGTTCCTTTGAATTGCTCCTTTTTTCCCCTATCCCTTGAGGGAAAATTCCAGGTCACCCTGAGGAAAAGCTTACGTAAATCCAAAGCTTGCGGAGGACTTGCG
>JAITKE010000045.1 GCA_031278595.1 Puniceicoccales bacterium | reverse complement strand
GGGCGGCGCCCTGGGGGATAGCTGGCTTGGGGCTGGCTTTGCCCCGAGAAGGTGGACACCGTCCACCCCCTCGGGGCGGCCCGCGCAGCGGGCCCGATTCCGGAGGAATCGAAAGCCAGCCCCCCACCCACCCTCCCCAAGCCAGCTATCCCCCTAGGGCGCAAAGGCGGCAGGGCAAAGACCTTTCAAAAAAACACAGAAGTTTCTGCAAAAAGCACCGAAGTTTTCGCAAACTCTCTCCAACAATCGAAGTTTTCACAAAACCCCCTCCGATGATTCTCCCTCGACAAGGAAGCGCTTTCCCCTTATAATTTCCCTGGGTTGGGATCATGCTTTTTCTTTTTCGCTACGTAACGGAGGACCAGAGCGGCAAGCGCTTCTACGGAAAGGTCGAAAGCCAGAGCCAGTGGGATTTGGAGAAGCGGTTCCAAGAGGCCGGATACCGGATCCTCCTCCTGGAAATGCTGAAGTCCCAGACGCGGACGAAAAGCCATAGCGACGTCGTCCTCACGCGAACCTCCGGCCGGGCCAAGCGCCTCTCCCGAGACCCGAAATCCCAACTGATCCAGCAACTGGCCATCCTCATGAATGCCGGCATGGAGCTGAGGGTCAGTCTGGGCATTCTCCTGACTCAGGAATCCCGCTCTTCCCGCATGGCTGAGTTTTTGAAATCCCTCATCCAGCACATCGACTCGGGCGAGAGTTTCTCCGATGCCCTCAAGAGCATAAAGGCCAATTTCGAGGCCCACGAAATCGCGATGATCCGTGCCGGCGAATCGGTCGGCAAATTACCCCAGGCGCTCTCCCGCCTCTCCGAACTGATCATTAAGAGTACGCGTATCCGCAGAGCCATCATATCCGCCTCCTTCTATCCCCTATTCGTCCTATTCGCCGCCGCCATCATCGTCTCCATTCTGACACTTTTCGTCATTCCCCGCTTCGAAGCGATCCTGACCGAACAGGTGGGCCCCGAGGGTATGCCCAAGCTCACGGCCGTCATCCTCAGCGTCAGCCGCTGGTCGCTGGCCCACTGGAAATCCATCCTCATCGCACTCCTGTGCCTATTTCCCTCCCTGCTTTCCCTGAGGAAATGGAAGCGCTTCGGCCTTCTCTGTGAACGCGTATTCTTTAAAATTACCATCCTGAAGAAAATGGTCACCGAATGGAACATCGTCCTCTTCGCCCGCACCTTCGGCGAACTGCTCAACTGCGGTGCGCCACTGCTGGAATCCCTGCAGCTCGCCAAAGGCGGTATTAAAAATGCCACCATTCGCCAGGCACTGGATTACGTGGTCGATGATCTCGAGCACGGCATAAGCTTTGCCGATGCCCTCCGGCGCCACCAGGTATTTCCGGCGATGGCCCAGGGCCTGATGGCCGTGGGGGACCAGACGGGCACCATCGGAGAGATGATGAATCGTGTGGCGGAAACCTATGAATACCAGCTCAACGAGAGTCTCCAGCAGATGACGAAGCTGCTCGAGCCGGTCCTGATCGTATGTCTGGCCGTCTTCGTCGGCTCCATCGTCATCGGGCTCTTCCTCCCGCTCGTCACCCTCATCAAGGGCTTTTCTGGATAGCCACTGCCGACCAATCGCAGATTCTTTTCCCTCTTTTTTCTTGCCATAGCCTCCAGGGTGTCCCATAATGTTCCCCTGAACCTTAAAATCACATGAACACGCATAAGAAATGGGCAGCCACCATTCTCGCAGGGGCCTTGAGCTCCGGAGGCCTGCGGGCGGAAAGTGGATTCAGCCTTCCACCTCTTTCACTGGACATGAGCTGTAAATTCGAGACGGAGCGTGTCGAACGCGGGGCCCGACTCAACCAGCAGACCTTTACGCCGAAGGTGGAGGTCAGAGCTCCGCTCTTCGGAGAAGGGGAGCTCTATTTCGGTTCCAAATCTTTTCTGTCCATAAGAAACTCCCGTTTCAATAAATATGATCTCTATCTGGGAGCCTCCTACAGTTTCCCTGAATACGGTACTTTAGATGCGGGATTTATCCATCACATCTACAGGAACAGATTTGCCTGGATTCCCTCCATCAGACCCCGCTGGAAAGAGATCAAAAGGCATAGCGAGGAGTTCTATATCGGATGCACGGGTGACTTTTTCCTGAATCCATCCCTCTACTACTGCTTCGACCTAACCCGAAGGAGGCACAATTTAGAAGGAGCGGCGAACTATCTCTACGACCTTTCACCCCATGGCCTTGAGGGTTTCGCCGCCGACCTTTCCGCCAAAGTGGGCTACGACAGGATTCAGAGACCCTTCGGATTGAAAGATACTTTCAAAGCGGGCGGGGCGTTTTCAGGCGAGAAGAAGGGCTATCTCTACTACGGCGCCGGGGCAGATCTCGTCTATACGTTCAACGGGAATACCACGACCCGGGCGGGCCTCCGCTACGAGGGAGCGAACGGAAAAAAGGCCTGGATATCCAAAATTTCTGAAAAGTATCGCCGGAATCTCCTGTGGTTCTCGACTTCCATCGACTGTAGTTTTTAGGGGAGTTTCAGGAAATTTTCGTCCTCCTTGATTGCAGTTTTCAGGTAGTTCTCGATTTTAGAAAGTCCCCGAAAATCCTCCTATCATCCGGCGCCGCCGCCTTTGGGGCCCTTCGGGCCCGGCCCGCCATCCCCACCCACCCACCCGCAGGGCGGGCCCCGGTGCAGGCCAATGAAAAATTGAGCCCCTCGGGTATCGGCCAAACCCCGATGCCGCTCTATCCA
>JAITKE010000095.1 GCA_031278595.1 Puniceicoccales bacterium | reverse complement strand
TTCTCCTCCCATGAAGAGAGGCTCAACCTTCAACCCATGTTTCTATCCAAAGCCCGCAGGGGTACGGAGCATTTATGAACGTGACCGCACAGGACCTCTTCGAGGCGGGAGTGCACCTCGGCCACCAGCGGCGCCGCTGGAACCCGAAATCCCGGGAATTCGTCTACGGCTGCCTCGGCGGCCTCTCCATCATCGACCTGGAAAAGACGCTGGAGCAATTGCAAAAGGCCGGCGATTTCCTCGAAGAAACCGCCGCCAATGGCCAGAGCATCTGGTTCGTCGGCACCAAAGAGCCGGCCCAGGAGGCGATTCGCGAATCCGCCCGTTCGGTTCACCTGCCCTTCGTGGCTAACCGCTGGCTCGGCGGCTGCCTGACGAATTTCGAAACCGTCCACCGCAGCCTCAACAAGTACCGCCACTACCTCCGGATGCAGGAGGACGGCTCCCTCGATGCCATGCTGAAGAAGGAAGCCTCGGTCATCCGCCGCCAAATGGCCCGCCTCTTCCGCAGCTTCGAAGGCCTCGTCGAAGTGACCCAGCTGCCCTCCACCCTGCTGGTGGTCGACATCCATAAGGAGAGCATCGCCGTCGCCGAGGCAAAGCGCCTGGGCATTCCCGTCGTGGCGCTGGTCGATACGAATTCGAATCCGGAGCTCGTGTCCTACCCCATCCCCGCCAACGACGACTTGGCCCGGTCGATCCAGCTACTCCTGTCCTATCTGGTCGAGGCCATCGAGCGGGGGCAGGCGCTCTTCGAAGCCAAGAAGAGGGAATCCCGGCAGCTGAGGACGATTCCGACCAAGGAGACCATCGTCTCCGACGCCGAGGATGCGGTGAAAATCGAAGGGGCTGTGGAACTTCAAATCGAGGAGGAACATTGAGATGTCAGAGATCACAGCGGCGAAGGTGAATGAATTGAGGCGGCGCAGCGGGGCGGGTTTCGTCGACTGCAAAAAGGTGTTGGATGAAGCAGGGGGTGATATCGAGGAGGCCATCGTCCTGCTCCGAAAAAAGGGCTCCGCCACGGCCGCCAAAAAGGCCGGTCGGGAAACCCATGCCGGCCTCATCGAGTCCTACATCCACAACGGCGGGCGCATCGGCGTTCTCCTGGAGCTGAACTGCGAGACGGATTTCGTCGCCCGGAATGAGGATTTCCGAGAACTGGCGGCGGACATCTGCCTGCACATCGCAGCCTCGAATCCGCTTTACCTCTCCCGCGACCTCGTCCCCCAGTCCGTCATCGACCAGGAGAGGGAAATTGCCGCTGCCCAGGTGACCGGTAAGCCGTCGGCCATCGCCGAAAAAATCGTGGAGGGCAAGATGGACAAGTGGTTCGGCCAGGTCTGCCTCCTGGAGCAGCCCTTCGCTCGCAATCAGGACATTCGGCTCGAGGAGCACCTCGCCGCCGTCGTGTCCCGCATCGGCGAAAACATCCGCATCGGCCGCTTCGCCCGCTACCAGTTGGGCGAGTAGCTCTTAGGCGAGTAAATCTTCCCAAGATTTCCGCTTCTCCCGAATGGGGGGTTCGGGATAATTTGTAGGTCCGTCAAGGCCTTGCCCGCGGGGGTCATCGCCTTTGAGCCCTCCGGGCTCGCGCCGGCGGATGCAGGCGGCGTTCCCTTCGATAAAAAGGAACTTTTTACCGAAGGGAACGCAAAGGCGATGACCCATCTGGGGTTGTCTACGGGCTGGCGATGACCGGAAACCCTCAGCGGCTCGACTGGTGGCCGAAGACCCCAGCAGCTCGATTTCATTCCCTTGACCGATGGGGATAAAATCGCTCCATGGAGGGCATTAACTTTGGCCGGAAGGCCGGGAAATTATGGAAAAAAAGCAGGGGCCATACAAGATCGCCGATGCCAACGAGGCGGTGGCCGACGTGGCCTATCGGCTCAGCGAGCTAGTCGCCATCTACCCCATCACCCCCTCATCGCCGATGGCCGAACATTGTGACGAATGGGCCATGGGCCGTCGACCGAATCTCTGGGGACAGGTGCCGGAAGTCTTCCAGATGCAATCCGAGGGTGGTGTGGCGGGGGCCATGCACGGAGCCTTGCAGGGCGGCTCGCTGGTGACGACTTTTACCGCCTCCCAGGGCCTGCTGCTGATGATTCCCGAACTCTACAAAATTGCGGGGGAACTGCAGGCCTTTTGCCTGCACGTGGCGGCCCGGAGCCTGGCCACGCACGCGCTGTCGATCTTCGGCGACCACTCGGACGTCATGGCCTGCCGGCAGACGGGTTTCGCCCTCCTCTGCTCCGGTTCGGTGCAGGAGGCCCAGGACCTGGCCTGCATCGCCCATGCCACCACCCTGCGCAGCCGCATCCCCTTTCTCCACTTTTTCGACGGCTTCCGCACCTCGCACGAGATCAATAGCTTCTGCCCGCTCGAGGACGCGGTGCTGCGGGCGATGGTCGATCCGGAAGACCTCGTCGCCCTCCGCTCGCGGGCCCTGAGCCCCGAGCACCCCTCCATCCGCGGAACGGCCCAGAATCCCGATGTCTTCTTCCAGGCCCGCGAGGCGGTGAATCCCTACTACCAGGCCCTTCCCGCCCAGCTGCAGTCCCTCATGGATTCTTTTGCAAATCTAACGGGGCGGGCCTATCGGCTCTTCCGCTACAGCGGCGACCCCGCGGCCGAGCGCGTGGTGATCTGCCTGGGCTCCGGCTGTAGAACCCTGGAGGAGGTGGCCCGATTCCTTCGCTCGGAGGGCGAGAAGGTCGGCGTCCTGCAGGTGCACCTGTACCGGCCCTTCGCCCTGGGGGATTTTCTTCAAGCCCTACCGCCGAGCACCCGTTCCCTCGCGGTTCTGGATCGCAGCAAGGAGGCGGGCGCTCCGGGGGAGCCCCTCTACCTGGATGTCGTCACGGCCCTGCAGGAGGGCCGACAGGAGGGCCATTTGCCGGAGGATTTCCGGCCAAAAATCATCGCCGGCCGCTACGGCCTGGGCTCCAAAGAGTTCTCGCCGTCGATGGCAAAGGTGGTCTTCGATGAACTGAAAAAGGAATCCCCTCGGGCGCATTTCACGATCGGCATCGAGGACGATGTCAGCCATCTCTCCCTACCCTACTCCCGTTCGTTTCGGCCCAAGGATCCCTCCGTGTACGAGAGCATTTTCTACGGCCTCGGTTCGGACGGAACGGTCGGTGCCAACAAGAACAGCATCAAGATCATCGGCCAGGCGACGGAGCACTTCGCCCAGGCCTATTTCGTCTACGACTCCAAGAAGTCCGGTGCCCTGACCATTTCGCACCTGCGCTTCGGCCCCAGGCCCATCGAGGCGCCCTACCTCATCCAGGAGGCGGATTTCATCGGCTGCCACCAGTTCTCCTTCGTCCGAACCCACGACGTGCTCGCGACGGCCAAGACGGGGACGATTTTTCTCCTGAACAGCCCCTACGGCGCCGGACAGGTGTGGCCGCAGCTGCCGAGGGAATTCCAGCAAAAACTCCAGGCATTGCGGATGAAGTTCTTCGTCATCGACGCCTATCGCCTCGCCCGGGAGGCCGGTATCGGCGGCCGCATCAATACGATCATGCAGGTGGGCTACTTCGCGCTTTCCAAAATCCTGCCACCGGCGGAAGCCGTGGCCCGGATCAAGGAGGCCATAGGCAAGACCTATGGCAAAAAGGGTGAAGCGGTGGTGAAAAAAAATGGCGCGGCGGTGGATCTGGCCCTGGAGCACTTGGCAGAGGTGAAGGTGGCGGAACAACCCCTCGATGGAAGGCCCCTGCGGGACAGGATTCCGGACGAGGCCCCCGAGTTCGTCAGAAAGGTCACGAAAGTCCTACTGGCCGGCCGTGGCGATGAGCTGCCCGTCAGCGCGATGCCCGTCGACGGCACCTGGCCGACGGGAACCTCCCGCTGGGAGAAGCGCAACATCGCGGAGGAAATTCCCTTCTGGAATCCGGCCCTCTGCCTCCAGTGCAACAAATGCGTTTCCGTCTGTCCCCACGCCGCCCTGCGGGCGAAGTTCTTCCCCAAGGAAGCGCAGGGGAAAAATCCCCCCGCCGGCTTTCGCTCCGCGGATTTTCGCTCCCGGGAGCATCCCCAGCACGCCTTCCGTATCCAGGTCTCGACGGAAGACTGTACCGGCTGCGGCCTCTGCGCCGAGGTCTGCCCGGCCAAAGCCAAGACAGGAGAGGAAGAAAAGGCCCTGGTGATGACCCCGAAGGCGGAGGTTTTCGAGCAAGAACAGGAGCATTACGAATATTTTCAAGGCCTGCCCCAGACGGCCGTAGCGGCTGTGGACATCAAGTCCTCGCAGTTCTGTTCCCCGCTCTTCGAGTTCTCCGGCGCCTGTGCCGGCTGCGGCGAGACTCCCTATCTCAAGCTGCTGACCCAGCTCTTCGGCGACCGGCTGCTCCTGGCCAATGCGACCGGCTGCTCCTCCATCTACGGCGGCAATCTCCCGACCACGCCCTACACGAGCGATGCTCTGGGGCACGGGCCGGCCTGGAGCAATTCCCTCTTCGAGGACAATGCGGAGTACGGCTACGGCCTGCGCATCGCGTACGAGCAAAACCGGGCCATGGCGACGGAGCTCCTCCGGCGACAGGCCTCCGAGCTCGGTGAGGATTTCGTCGGAAAAATTTTAAACAATCCCCAGAGAACGGAGTCGGAAATCCGGGAACAGCGCCTATGGGTTCAGGAGCTCCAGCGGCGCCTGCTGGGGAAAACGGATCCCGACAGCGTTCATCTACGAAGCCTGGCCGACAACTTGATTCGCCGGAGCGTCTGGATCGTCGGCGGGGATGGCTGGGCCTACGACATCGGCTACGGCGGTCTGGACCATGTCCTGGCCTCCGGGAGGAATGTCCACATCCTCGTGCTCGACACGGAGGTCTATTCCAACACCGGCGGGCAGCAGTCGAAGGCGACCCCGATGGGAGCGGTGGCCAAGTTCGCCGCCGCCGGCAAGGCGTTGCCCAAGAAGGATCTTGGACTGCTGGCCATGGGCTACGGGCACTGCTACGTGGCCCAAGTGGCGCTGGGGGCGAAGGACAGCCAGACCCTCACCGCCTTTTTGGAGGCGGAGTCCTACGAGGGCCCCTCGCTCCTCATCGCCTACTGCCCCTGTGTCGCCCACGGCTATCCGCTTTCGCTCGGCCTGCGGCAGCAGAAACGGGCGGTGGAATCGGGCTACTGGCCCCTCTACCGCCACGACCCGCGGCGCAGGGCCCAGCAGTTGCCCCCGCTGGTCCTGGATTCCCCGGAGCCCCGCCTTCCGCTGCGGGAATACCGGCTGGCCGAGACGCGCTTCGATCTCCTGATGCGCCAGAACCCGGAACGCGCGGAGCAGCTGCTCCAGGAGGAAGAGGCCCACATTCGGGAGAAATACGCCCTCTATCGGAAATTGGCCCAATCGGCGACCTCATAAGGCCGAAGGCTATTAAGGATCGAAAGCGGCTATAGGGCGGAAAGCGGCTACTTGGGAACGCTGTCGCAGGGTGGGAGCCTGGGGCTGTCTTTGCAGAGCAGGGTCTGAAAACGCCGTTTTCATGCCCTGCTCTGATGTCCGCTCCGCGGACGCTCCCGGAGGGAGCCAAAGACAGCCCCAAAAAAACTTTACTTCAATAACGCCAGATGGCCGCTGAAGATGTCGGCCTTGTAGGTCTGAAATGCCCGATTCTCGGCCCGGTAGGCGAGGCGGAAGGGCGTCAGAACGCCGCTGGGATCGACACAAATAGAGGCCAACTCACGATTATCCTTGGCATCCAGAAATTGAAAAGAGATTTTATCCGGCAGCTCGATTTTATCCAATTCCTTATCGCCATCCGTCGTCTTAACCTTAATCTTAACCACCTCACCATTGTCGCGGGTAATCCCGATAGAGGAATGATCGGCAGGATACCAAATGAACACGCTCATCTGGGATTTCCCCGCCTCATTACGGGCGAGTCGTATGGCTCGCTGCACCTCTTCATGGAGAGCCAGGGTGTGGGAAAAGCCACCCTGCAGGGAGCCGAAGCCGGTGACGAAAACTCCCACCATCGCGGAAAAAATGGCCAGGACGATCAGGATTTCGGCGATGGAAAAGGCCTGGCGAGAACGATCCCCACCGGTCGTTCGGAGAGAAAACATTACCAATTTCCAATGGCTTCTTCACCGCCCGTGCCCTTCGGACCCAGTGACCAGACGTCGTACTTGTCGCGGTTACGCTCCCCCGGGCAGCGGTATTCGTAGGGATGTCCCCACGGATCCAGCGGCAGTTCGTCGATGTAGGGCCCCTTCCAGCGGCGTCCCACGCCCTCCGGTGCCTTGAGCAAGGCCTTCAATCCCTGGTCCGTCGAGGGATAGTTCCCGACATTCATGCGGTAGGACATCAGCGGAGTCCGCACGGTCTCTCGGACGAAGAGTTCGGCGACCTTTTCCTGACTGCCGCCAAAAATCTTGTCCAAATTGCTGATGACGATGCCCGAAACGGCCGCCAGTATGGCCAGCGCGATCAGGATCTCGATCAGCGAAAACCCCGTTTTCCCTCCGAACAGACTTCCCTGATCTTCTTCACTCCCATGCCGATGAAAATCCATTCGGCCATTCTAACAGAATCTTTTCAGCTTGTAAATCCCGAAGCTCAGGAATTTTTCATCCCTATTCCATCGAAGCCTGGGAATTTTTCACCTTCGTCTCGCCAGCGCTTCGGAAATTTTCGCCCTCATTCCATCAGCGCTGCGGAATTTTTCGCCTCCGTTCCGTCGGAGCTTGGGAACTTTTCGTCTTCGTCTCTTCCCCGACCGTCAGCGCGTCCAAGTTTCAACCGTCAGCGCATCCCGCGTCAATGCTCGGCTGTAGTGCTGCAGGAAGGCTTGGAGAAATCGCTCATACGGGCGCCGAATTGGGTCGTATTCCGGCTCCGACAGAAGGTTTTTTCGGGCCAGTGGGTCTTTTTTCCTGTCGAAAAACCCAAGGGTCCTGTCCCCGTCGAACTGCAGGAGGTAGTCGTCGCCGATCAACTGGTAGATCTCGTGGAGGAAATTCACGACGAAATGCGGATGTTGCTCGTCCAAAAGATTGTGGCCGAAGGCCACGTGGGGCTCGGTGTGGCCCAGCAGGTGCAGGAGCGTCGGGAAGAGGTCGATCTGCTGGGCCAATTGCCCGGCATATTTCAGCGGAAGGCGGCCCTCCGGGTCGAAGAGGAGGATGGGGATCGAAAAGCTCCCGATGGGGCCGTGGTAATAGGGCTCCACCGCTCCGGAGGTGTGGTCGGCCACGAGCACGAAGAGCGTGTTTTTGTACCAGGGCGCAGAGGAAATTTTCTCGAAGAAGCCCTTCAGGGCATGGTCCGTATAGGCCACGGTCTCCTGGATGGGATGCCGGCTCTTGGGGAAAGTATTTTCAAAGCCCCTGGGAATTCCGAAGGGATGGTGCGAGGAGAGCGTAAATATCCCCGAGACGAAGGGCTCCGGTTCTTGGGCCAGCACATCGGCCACGTAGGACAGCCAGGGCAGGTCGTGAATACCCCAGCCGGAGTAGAGTTCCTTCGTTATTTTTCGGGGAAAATTCTCCTCGCAGAAGTAGCGCCTCAATCCTACTTTTTGCCAATAGCAGTCGAAGTCGCAGGAGTAGCGCTTGCCCCCGTAGAAGAAGGAATCGCGGTAGCCATTTCTGGCCAGCCGGGAACTGAGGCCGTCGATGTGGTTCGCAATCCCATGGGGACTGCGTACGTAAGAGATGCCCTG
>JAITKE010000088.1 GCA_031278595.1 Puniceicoccales bacterium | reverse complement strand
TTCACCTTTCCGCCGCCCGGCGCGGGCCCGCGCGCGCTGCGCCGCGCGGGCTGATTCCTCCGGAATCCAAAGACAGCGCCAAAAACACCCAACCGGCCCGTGAAACCGCCCCTCGTCGGGAGCGCCATTTCGCCCTTTTGGGAATCCCTCAAGGCCCGTCACGCGGGGATGGGGAGGCTACCTTCACCCTTCTGGGAATCCGGCTGTGGAGATCCGGCTGTTTCGACTCGTCACGGGGAAGGGAGCGTCTCCCCAAATCGGGATTGGCTTGATTTCACCGAAGATTCTCGCAGCTTGTCGGCTTCCGGAGGCCCGGGGGAGTAGCTCAGCGGATAGAGCAGCGGTCTTCTAAACCGAAGGTCGAGGGTTCGATTCCCTCTTCCCCCGCCAGGAAGATTTTGCCCCCGAAACTGCGCTTGTGAGGACCTTTAGGCAGGAGCAGAGGAGCTACCTTTTCGCCCCGGAGTTGCGCTTTTGCCAGGACGTTGTACCTGTGAGGGCCTTCAGCCAGGAGCGAAAAAGCTGCTTTTCTGCCCCGGAGCCATGTTTCCGCCAGGGGTCTAGCCTGTGAGGGCCTATTCGTTCTGGTCTAGGACGACGCAGGTGCGGGAGAGCAGGTCGTGCAGGCAGCGCCGGCGGGCACCGGGAAAGCAGAGCGGCAGCAGGTTTAAGAGGAAGAACGGAGAGGAAGCGGCGAGGGCCTTCAGCCAGGAGCGGAGAATCTGCTGCCAGGCCTTGGGACTGGCGGGGAAAATTCCCTTCCCACCGGGCAGCGGGCTCGAGAGGCTGCGGAGACTCAGGATGGCTTTCCCCAAAGTTCGTCCCCTCCAAAGCCCCTCGCTGATCCCGAAGTAGGCCCAGGTCAGCAGGAAGCTGATTTTCTGGCCGACCCACAGCATGTGGAGGATTTGAGAAGGAATCAGGGAAGTCACCAGGGCTTCGCTCCGGATGAGGCGCAGCAGATCCCGCCAGGGCTCGGGGAAGTAGGAGGGAAATACCCAGAGGGCCAGCAGGCTGGTGGCGAGGCCGGAGACCAGGATCATGTCCAGGCCGAAGGCCCAGAACCTCCGGCTTAGGCTGGCGCTTTCCGGCGTGAAGGGATCAGAGAGGCTGCAGTTGTCCATGGCGTTCCAAAGTTCGAAAGTGCTGCGGTCGGTTGAGGGAGAAGAGTTCCCCCTGCCAGATGTCCTGGGCCGAGGAATGGGGCGAGCGAAAGAGTTGCTCCGCCTCCAGAACCCGGACGTCGAGGGAGATGCGGGAAAAGGGAATCGGTAGGTAAAATCCATCCCAGCTGCGGAGGCGCCGGGTCTGATGGAAATAAACCCCCACCACCACGAGGGGGACTCGGGCCTCCCGTGCGAGCCACAGGGCCCCCTCCTTGGCGACGTAGCGCGGGCCCCTTGGGCCATCCGGCGTGAGGGCAATGCTCCCCCCATTCCGCAGCACCCCGATGCAGTCCTTTAGGGCCAATTGCCCGCCGCGCCGGCTCGAGCCGCGGACACTGGGGATGCCCAACCCCTCATAAATACCGGAAAGCCAGGCCCCGTCCTTGCTGGGACTGACCAGTCCGTAGATGGCCTGCGTTCCGCGGTAGGAACCGTGGAGCCGTGCGAGTGGGAAGAGCCGGTTGTGCCAGAAACAGAAGATCTTCGGCGAAGATTCCCCGTAGAGCAGCTCCCGCAGTCGTTCCGTGCCGCGGAGGCGCAGGGTTCGAAACCAGAGGCGCAGGAGGAGGACGAAGGGCCGGAGCCAGAACCGCTGCCGGCTGGATAGATGGTGCGTATTCCTCTTTTCCGCCATGATGCCATGTTTGTACTCCGGAGCCCGCATCGATCCGGCGCCCGCGGAACTCCTGGCCTCCTAGGCTGGGCATGGACGGAGTGAAATCAAGCTCTCTTCGCGCAACGGCCCGTTGCCGCGCGGCTGCGCCGCGCGCCAACCACGGCCCCCGAGGGGGCGCGGAGCGCCCCCTCGGGGGCCGCCTTGGCTTCGCCAAGGGGCCGTCGCGCTGCAGAACACCGAACGCCATCGAATAAAACCGAAATAGAGGGGGTTTGGGGAGGACGCTGGGAGCCCTGGGCTAGCGCTAGCCGACCGATGTGGCGACTGGGGAGGAGCTGTGGGCCCTTTTCAGGAGCCAGCGGTAGCGGAAAAAGAAGAGGAGGCTCATGACGACCTCGTTGAGGAGGGAGTACTGGATGAAGGCCAGCGCCCGATGGGAGCCATGGCAGAGGGTATGGTGAACCGGCAGCGCGACGAGGAGGCCGTAGCAGAGGGGGCCGAGATCATCCGGAACACGGTGTCGCCAAAGGCGGTGATCATGGAGTAGAAATTGAAGTGGAAGAACTCTGCGAAGAAGAGCAGCCAGGCCCAGCCGAAGAATTCCCGGATGAGTGGGCGCAGATTTCCCGACCGGAGGTCGATGGCGAAGAGGCGGAAGAGGGGCTCCGGGTAGAAAACCATGAAGAGCGAGAGAAAACCGCAGAAGATGAAGGACAGGAGCACCCAGGAGCGGGTGTTGCGGGCAACGGTATCCCACCGGCGGGCCCCGATGGCGTTGGAATCGACGGTGGTGACGCCGGCACCCGTCCCTTCGATGAGGAAGAAAAAGGCGACGTAGACGGTCATGGCCATGCCGTAGAGCAGGAATTCCTCAGCGGAGGTGTACTGCACGCAGAGCTGCATCATCCAGGCCCACAGAAAGGAGTTGATGAGCCGTGTGAGCGCATTGGGACTGCCGATGCGGAGGCATTGGCCCCACAACTCCCAGCGCAGGGAAAGATCCCCGGTGCGATAGGTCTGGCGGTGCTGCTGCCGCAGGAAGAGGGCGAAGAGGAGGATAAAGCTGGTGCTTACGGCGACACCGGTTCCCCAGGCGGCACCGGCGATGCCCATGGCGGGAATGGGCCCCCAGCCGAAGATAAGGATCCAGTCCGCCGCGAGGTTGCTGAAGAAGGAGATAAGGGTCACCCACAGGACGACCCGGGTGTGTCCACGGCCGGTGAAGAAGAAAGCGATGGCCCCGAACACGGCGCAGGCGATGGGCAGGAAATAGAAGGTAATGCGCAGATAGACACTGCCCAATTCCCGGACACTTTCTGCCAGAAAGTGCGGCAGCAGTGGCACCAGGACGAAGTGGATGGGAATCCACAGCAGCATCGAGAACCAGAGCATCTGCCAGACGACGGGGCCGATCTGGGAGTATTTTTTAGCTCCGTTGTAGCGTCCCACCAGAACACCGGCGATGCCGACGATGCTCATGGCGATGTCCAAAATGCCCCAGTAGCAGGGAATGCAGGCGACAATGGCATTGAAGGCCTCGGGCGAGTAGCGGGAAAGGAACAGGCGATCGCTGACCACCAGCAGGCAGCCGGTCGCCGCCGAAAGGCTCATCGGCCAGGCGATGGCCAATAGCTCCCGCAGACTGCCGGGCGGATAGGGCGTCAGGGGCCTGTCGGGTCTGTCCATGATGGAGGCTCGGCGGGGAAGCAAATAAAAAAAACGCGCTACTCCAGAGAAATAACGCGCCTAGGCCGGAGAAGTGTCCCTAGATGAATCTAAAGGATCTCCTTGAATTTGCTGCCCGCCTTGAAGCGAATGCTCTTGGATGCGGCAATGCGGATTTTCTCCCCTGTGCGTGGATTGACCCCCTGACGGGCGGCCCGTTGATTGATGGTAAACGTCCCGAAGCCGATGATCTGGACACTTCCATCGGCCTTGAGCCCCTCCGCGATGGCGGACAGGATCGTGTTGATGACGTTCTCGGTCGAAGCCCGACTGATCAGCTCCTCACAGGGGGCTTTGGACTTAGACTTACAGCAGCTCTTGTTCAGTAGGGCATGCGTTTTGGTAATCAGATCGGATTTGTTCATATTATATACAGGAATTGTTGCTCAATGATCTCTCAAAAAGAGAAAACAAAACCAGTAAAACACGATTTCTCCTGACTCCGTCAATGCTTATTGCAGGTAAAAGAGAGGTTTTCTCTATCTTCTTCACGCTTTACAAAGAGAAAAAGCTTCCTTAGCTGGGATTTTGTGTCATGAATTTCCATGATTTAGGAGAGAAGCGGTACGTTCATCGGTGGCCATTCCCCTCCTCGTAGAGAAAATTGATAATTATATGCCCGAATTTGAAGTGACGGAACAAGCCAGAGGAGAGGAATTCGCACCCGATCATAGAACTCCGATGTCCGGGGAGGAGCCGGAGGCGCCAGAGCCGCGCGGAGCGACGGCCAGTCCGGCTCATGCGGAAGCGCGTCGTGTAGCCCTGAAGCGGGGACGGCTGCCGAGGACGGCCCGGGCCAACGGCGAGGAAACCAACAGGGGCATGGGGGAAATCGACGAACGCGAATCGGTCTTCAGCGATGCACTCGCCCAGAAGCTATCGGCGGAAAAACCGAAATCCAATCCTCCGCCAAGATCCGGTTCTCCATCGCCTTCTCCCCGACGGGCCAGGGCTTCGGCCAAGCCGGTGATGGACAAGACGACCCGCGTTCTGGATGAACATCGTCGGGAGATAGAGGAGGTACCCATTAGCCGGAGCAGCACCGACTCCCGAGCCCCGCGCCGCTCTTCGAGGGGCCGTCCGCCGAGGACGCAGGAACGGCCCTCTGCCAGGACGAAGGAAGCTTCTTCTGTGGTCGATAAATACGATCGCTTCGAAAGGGGCCCCTGTTGTCGCAAAAACAAAAAGGAAACCTCCTGTGACACATCCTGTTCCTGCCGGCTGAAGTCTACCTGGTCAAAGTGGTGGCAGAAGCTCGTGGGGTATTTCAGCCACGGCACCGGAACCCGCCGTCCCGGACGCCGGAGCGGTGGGGGAAGCGAACGCCCGCGCAGCACCGGCGCGGATCGTTCCGAAGAATACAGGCGACGCGACGAACCTTCCCGGTCCCGCCGTTCTTCCGGTCCGAGGCGAACTCGAAGAGAATCACCCTAAATTTTACGACTCCACCCAAAGGGAGAAATCTACCGCCACTCTCCATGAACCACCAAACTCAGTGCTGGGAAGCACATATCGAGGGAAAAACTCCGCTTCGGGGAAGGGTCACCGTCAGCGGTTCCAAAAACACCTCTTTCCCGATTTTAGCCGCTTCCCTGCTCACGTCCGAGCCATGTTTGCTGCAAAACGTCCCCCAACTTTGGGATACGGAGGTGATGCGGTCGCTGCTGCAATCCCTGGGCAGCGAGGTTCAGAACCAAGGGGATGGTTCGCTCCGCCTGCAATCGCGAGTGGCCGAGACAGGGGGGAAGCGCCTACCGGACGGCGAGGGAATCCGAAAAATCCGGGGATCGATTTACCTGATGGGGGCGCTGCTGGCGAGTCAGGGCTACGTGGAAATGTCCTATCCCGGCGGCTGCAAATTCGGAGAACGGCCCATCGACCTCCACCTCCGCGGATTCGAAGGCCTCGGAGCGAAGATCGAACAGCGGGAAGACAGGGTTATTCTGACAACTCCTCCGGAGGAGCTGAGGGGTACGACGCTCTTTCTCGGTGGGCCGGCCGGAGGCAGTGTGACGGGGACGGCCAATGTGCTGCTGGCCGCGGTGAAGGCCAGGGGGTACACGCGCATCGAGTGCGCCGCCTGTGAGCCGGAAGTTGCGGAGCTGTGCCAGGTTCTGCTCGCCATGGGAGCCCGCATCCGGGGCATCGGCTCGCCGATTCTGGAGATCGAGGGCGTCGATGAGCTGAAAGGCTTTTCGCATCGCCTTTCCCCCGACCGCATCGAAGCGGGCACCTGGTCACTGCTGGGGCTCTGTGCCGGCCACGCTTCGGAGCCGCTGTGCATCGAACCCTTTCCCCATGAGGAGCTGGGCGCTCTGCTCTTCGTCCTGCGCGAAATGGGCGCCGTGTGGCAATTGGATGGGGAGTGTCT
>JAITKE010000044.1 GCA_031278595.1 Puniceicoccales bacterium | reverse complement strand
GCGGGCCCGATGCCTCCGGCATCGAAAGCCGGCCCCAAAAAACTGCGGACAGGTCTTCTCCCCGCTGTCTTTGCAATAGGAGGATGAAAAAACATTTTCATCCTCCTCTTGGAGCCCGCTGCGCGGGCGATCCCGAAGGGATCCAAAGACAGCCTCTCCCCTTTTTTGAGCCTTGTTCTTTGGCAAAAAGTTGTAGAATGGTTACGAGGAAGTTGTGGAATGGTTACACGGGGATTGGGAACGAGTTTTGGAGGGAATAGCTTTCAGTGAGGATGGGGCGAGGGATTTGTCCTTGATGAGGGGAGGTAATGGGGGCCGCCTTTGCGGGAGAGACAGGGAAAGGAAGTTTCTCTGCCTCTCCCGCGGCGCCCGTGGAACGGGCGCCGGGGCCCGCAGGGCCCAAAGGCGGCCCCAGACAGCTCCCGTGGGCACCAGAGCACAGCTGGCGAAAACCTGAAGGGGTTGGGGATGGGAAAATGGCGGCAGTTACTGGGCAATGTCTTCGAGGAGCGGGTGGCCTATGAATTGCCCGTATCGTCCCAGGAGAGCCTGCAGCGGGGCCACCAGGGCCAAAGGATTTCCCATTCCAATCCGGAGGAATTTCTGGACTACTGGCTGCACCGGGCCATCGACATGCGGGCCTCCGACGTCCACTTCGAATGCTTCAAAAAGCGGCTCGTCGTGCGCTACCGCATCGATGGGGTTTTGAAAAAGATCACCGATGTGCCCAATACCCTACACAGTGGCCTGGTGACGCGCATCAAACTGCTCGCCCACCTGCGCCTGGACGAGCGGCGAGTGCCCCAGGACGGCCGCTTCGCCTTCGAGCACGCGGGCCAATCCTTCGACTTCCGGATTTCGGTGATCCCCAGCTACTGGGGCGAGAGCGTGGTGCTGCGCATTCTGGAGCACGACGACAAGACCACGGGTCTGCAGTCCCTGGGCGCTTCGGAGGAGCAGGCCGTCGAGATCGACATGATGATGAATGCCTCCAACGGGATGATTCTGGTCGCGGGCCCCACCGGTTCCGGCAAATCGACGACGCTGTACGCCGTGATCAAAAAAATCTCCTCGCCGGAACGAAAGGTGCTGACGGTGGAGGATCCGGTGGAGTACCAGATCGACGGGGTGAACCAAATTGCCGTCAATGAGCGGGTGGGCATGACCTTTGCCCGGGCCTTAAGGGCGATGCTGCGCCAGGCGCCCAACGTCATCCTCGTCGGGGAAATTCGGGATAAAGAAACGGCGGAAATGGCCATTCGGGCCGCTTTGACCGGTCACCTGGTGCTGTCGACGGTGCACGCGCGGGATACGATCAATGCGGTGACGCGCCTGGTGGACCTCGGTGTCCCCAGCTACCTCATCGCCGCCACGCTGCGGGGCATTCTATCCCAACGCCTGGTGCAGAGGTTGTGCCCCTCCTGCGCCCGACCGGTTCCCTGCGATGAGGATTTCCTGAGGCGTTCGGGCCACGGAGACCCCTTGCCGGCAGGGACGGTGACCTGCGAAGCCGTCGGCTGCGAGCACTGCCTGCGCACCGGCTACCGGGGACGCCTGGCCGCCTACGAGGTCCTGCCCATCGATGCCGGGTGGCGGGAAGGGATCCACGACTACGCGGATGAGGATGTGCTGCGGCAGAGATTTGTCCAGGAGGGCCGGAAGTCGATGCGGGAGTCCGCGATCCACCACTACCTGAAGGGCCACAGCGACCTGAATCAGGTGCGGGGCATTATCGCCGAAGTAGGGGTCTATGCCTCGGCCTAGTTGCTTCGGCTGAGAGGAAGCCGGAGACTTCTCTGTCTCGGGAGGGGTCGAAGGTTTCTCTCTCGATCTGTCTTCTCATGGGGCCAAAGGCTTGTCTCCAGTTGGGTTGCCTTTTTCTGGGGCCGCCTTTGCGGGAGGGGCAGGGAAAGTTCCTTTCCCTGCCCCTCCCGCGGCGCCCGCTCCGCGCGGCCGCGCGGCCGCAGGCGCCGGGGCCCGCAGGGCCCAAAGGCGGCCCCAAACCCACCGGTCTTCGGTCGTCCCAATTCTCTCAGCAGCCACCGGCACCCCAAGACCCATCCGCGTCCTTCGGAGTCCACCATTCGCGTCCTTCAAAGCCTGCAGGTTGCATCCCTCGCGCCCATTGGTTGTGTCTTTCGGAGTCCCCGAGAAATCCATCTCGGGCTGGGCCACGGTCGCATGCCGGCTCATCGGGCAGTCGCTGCTCGCTGTCTTTGGATCCCTTCGGGATCGCCCGCGCAGCGGGCCACAAGAGGGGGACGAAAAAAAACATTTTTCGTCCCACTCTTGCAAAGACAGCGAGGAATCACCCCATGGGCAAGAATCCTCCCATACTCGAGGGCCTGCTTCTCTCCCTCACCCCCAGGGAAATCTCCACCCTCGGTGGGGGACCCCGGGATGGCCAGAAATCCCTCGCTTTTTTTATTGACGCGACTGGGCTTTATGCTGTAGCGTGCGGCCCCATGTTGGCGGTGGTGAGTTCGGGGGCGCTGCGGGGGGTGGATGCCTTTCCGGTGGAGGTGGAAGTCAGCACAGGCGAGCGGGGCGAGCCGCGCCTGGTGCTGGTGGGCCTGCCGGACTCGGCTGTGAAGGAGTCCCAGAATCGCGTCTTTTCCGCCCTGATGACGACCCGATTTGCCATTCCACGAACGCACACGACGGTCAACCTCGCGCCCGGGGAGCTGCGCAAGGAGGGCTCGCTCTACGACCTGCCCATCGCCCTGGGCATTCTGCAGAGCACCCGCCAGACGGACTTCCATTCCCTATCCGACTACATCGTGGCCGGGGAACTGAGCCTTTCAGGCCGTCTCCTGCCGATTCGGGGCAGCGTAGCTCTGGCTCTTCTGGCCAGAAGGCACAAAAAATCGCTGCTTCTGCCGAGGGCATCGGCGGAGGAGGCCGCACTGGTGCGGGAGGTAAAGGTCTTCGCCGTCGATGATCTCTGCGATGCCGTGAACTTCCTCCATCATCCGGAACGGGCCCCCACGACGGCTTCCTGGGCGGAGGAGAATGCGGAACCGGTCTACGACGTCGATTTTTCAGAAGTGCAGGGCCAGGAGGCCCTGAAGCGGGCGATCGAAGTGGCGGTTTCCGGCGGGCACAATCTGCTGATGCTGGGCTCCCCCGGCTCCGGAAAATCCATGCTGGCCCAGCGCATCCCGACCATCATGCCGAAGTCCAGCTTCGAGGAGTACCTGGAATGCCTGAACATCTACTCGGCCTCGGGAACGTCCCTGGATGAGCACCAGCGCCGCTACCAGCGTCCCTTCCGCTCGCCGCACCACACCCTGAGCGACGTGGGGCTGCTGGGGGGTGGAAGGCTGCCGGGCCCGGGCGAGGTCTCGCTGGCCCATACCGGTGTCCTGTTCCTGGACGAGCTGCCGGAGTTCCGCCGCTCGACGCTGGAGGTGCTGCGCCAGCCGCTGGAGGACGGGAAGGTCTCGATCTCCCGAAGCGCGGGCAAGATCCAGCTGCCGGCCTCCTTCATGCTGGTGGCGGCCATGAACCCCTGCCCCTGCGGCTACCTCATGGATCCTCGGCATGACTGCCACTGTACGCCGCTGCAGATCCAGCGCTACCGCTCGAAGATCAGCGGGCCGCTCCTGGACCGCATCGATATTCATAGGGAGGTTGTGGGGGTGAGCTCGGCGGAACTGGGCACCCGGAGGCCACTGGAATCCTCGGCCCAAATTCGCCAACGGGTTCAGCGGACGCGGGAGATCCAGCGGCGGCGATTTGCCGGCACCGGTCTGGCGACGCCGGTCAATGCCCGCATGGGGATCAGCCAAATCCGTACCTACGCGCCTTTGGACGCGGAGTCGGAAAAGATCCTGGCCATGGCTGCCGATCGCCTGGGCCTATCGGCCCGGGCCTACTACCGTGTGATCAAAGTCTCGCGCACCCTCGCCGACATGGCCGAAGTGCCGGATATTTTGCCGGAACACATTTTAGAGGCGCTGCAGTACCGCTCGCGGGAAGTGCTGGCCCCCGGTCTCAGCAAGATGGCCGTCTGAGCTCTAGTAAAAAGTCGTGGGTGTAGAAGTCTTGGCCTAGTTCCTTCGGGGGCATCGGTGATGTCGGATTTCATCGCCGATGACGCCGGATGGCGGATAAACTCTCACTTTCTCCGGGGGAGTTTTTTTCCAAAAAGGGTTTCAAAGCTTCAAAGGGATCGAGGGTGTTATGATTCGGGTTCAGGAGTATTGTTTTCCGGTCGCCTTTGGAGCCTTCGGCTCCGGCCCGCTCCGCGGGCCCGCCGAGGGGAAATGGAAAAACTTTTTTCCATTTCCCCTCGGCGTAAAGGCGACCGGGGGACTTCGAGAGCCCCCGGGCGCTCGCTTCGCTGTCTTTGCGCGCCGCCGCGCTTTTTTTTCTTCGAAAAAAAGGCGGCGGCGCGGGGCCCGCGGAGCGGGCCGATTCCTCCGGAATCCAAAGACAGCGAAGGGAAGCGGTAGAATGGCGGCGATTTTTCCCCAGAGCCCCTCTGCTCCGAAAACATGGGGAGCCTCCTCTCCGGCGATCCCAAAACTTTTAAGTTTTGCTACGGCGCTCCGTGCCGTAGGCGCTGGGCTTTAAGGGCCCAGCGCGGATCGCCGGACTTGCCGCCGGGCTTACAAAACCCTTGCGCCGGGGATATTTTTAGAAAAATCATGGCCCGATGGTAGAAATCTTTCATGTGCCTTCCTGGATCGGTGCCCGGCTGGGGGGAGCCTTGGCCCGGCTGGGGATCGAAGCGGCGGAGGAATCGGCCCGGGTGCAGCCGGCGGATCCCCGCTTCGGCGACTTTCAGGCCAACGGGCTGCTGGCTCTGGCCAAGAGGAGAGGGCTTGTCCCACGCCCGTTGGCGGAGAAGCTGCTGCGGGCGCTGATGGCCGACGAGGAGTGGCGCGGGGCCGGCATCGAGGCCTTCGTCTCCGGCCCGGGCTTCCTTCCCTTCCGGCTCCCGGACGGCTTTCTCCTGCGCTGGCTGAATACCTACCGCGACGAGAGCTCACTCCGACTCGGCGCCGGCCAGAGATTTCTGGGCAGGAAAATTGTCGTCGACTACTCCTCGCCCAATACGGCCAAGCAGATGCACGTGGGGCACCTCCGCTCCATGATCATCGGCGAATCGATCCAGCGCCTGCTGCGCTTCTGCGGGGCCGCGGTGATCCGAGATAACCACATCGGCGACTGGGGGACGATTTTCGGCATTCTGATCCTGATGATCCGCCAAAATTCCCTCGATTGGGAACGAAGTCCGGCCGAGGTATTGGAAAGCCTGGAGGCGCTCTACCGGGAGGGAGTGGCCCGGACGAATGAGGATGAGGCCTTTCTGGAGGAGGCCCGTCGGGAGCTCGTCCGACTGCAGCGAGGCGAGCCGGAAAATGTGGCCCTGTGGCAGCGGATCAACGGGCTTTCCTACAGGGCCTTTCAGGAGATCTACGACGAGATGGACGTGCATTTCGACCATGTGCTGGGGGAATCCTTCTACCGCGACCAGGTCGACCGCGTCTGCCGAGAACTTGAAAGCATCGGCCTGGCCGAAATCAGCGACGGCGCACTGGTCGTCCGGCACCGGGCCCATCCCCGCTTCGGCGAACAGCCCTTTCTGGTGCGCAAGAAGGACGGGGCCTCGAACTACGCGACGACGGACCTGGCCGCGCTGCTCTATCGGGTCGAGCATTTCCATGCGGACGAGATCATCTACGTGACCGATGGGCGCCAGCAGGATCATTTCCAGCAGCTCTTCCTCACGGCCGAGGCCTGGTTTTTCCAAAAAAACTACCCCCTGCCGGCCCTGAAACACGTCTGGTTCGGGACAATTCTGGGTGAGGATGGCAAGGCCATCCGGACGCGCTCCGGCGAACCGCTCCGCCTGCGGGAGCTGATGGAGGAGGCGAAGGCGCGGGCCTACGGCATCGTCGCGGAGAAGAGCCCTTCCCTGGCGGAGGAGGAGAAGCGGCGGATCGCGCGCGCCGTCGGCCTGGGGGCGATTCGCTACGCCGACCTGTCCCAGAACCGCACCCACGACTACGTCTTTTCCTGGCCGAAGCTGCTGTCCTTTGACGGCAACACGGCGCCCTATCTCCTCTATGCCCTGGCGAGAATCTGCTCGGTTTTTCGGAAATTGCCCGCTTCGGCAAGGGGGGAGGTCGAGGCCCTCGTCCTTCCTTCGCTGGAAACCCCCGAAGAGCGGGTGCTGGCCAAGAAGCTCGTCCTCTTCCCCTGCGCCCTGGAACAGGCCATCGAGGACCTAAGGCCGCACTTCCTCTGCACCTATCTCTACGAACTGGCCGGAGTGTTTTCCGCCTTCTACAAGGCGAATCGCGTCCTGGGCGAGGCGGAAGAGACCGAGAGGCGGCGCCTGGGCCTGTGCGCCCGAACGGCCCTAATCCTGGAGCAGGGGCTCCATCTGCTGGGCCTCGCAACCCTGGAGCAGATGTAGAGTACGTCGTCGAATAAAGGACCGACAAAGGGAAAATGGAAAAAAAGGACACATAGGAGACCCATCAGATGAGTTGTGGAACAAGATGAAAAGGTCGCTGCCTGATTTGATGACACTCTCTGGGAAACCGGCGACAAGAGGCAAAAATGACCCGGGGAGAATTTTTTCGAAAACCTCACGACTCTGGAGTAGATTTAGGGAATGGGTGATGAGAGGCAGAAATTTAAGAGGCTTTAGGGAATGGGTGATATTCCCGGGGAAATTTTTTCCGAAGAGGGCGCTGACCTAATGGGAGTTTTGCCCTTGGCGGAGGCGGTGGAGAGATTTTTGGGCTTCCTGGCCCTGGAGAAGGGCGCGTCGGAGCATACGCTGTCGGCCTACCAGTCGGACCTGGAGCAGTGGGAGCAGTCCGTTCTGGAAAGGCGCCCGGAGGCGGGGAGAGATGTGTCACTCATCGGCATCGAAGACATTCGGCCCTGGCTCGTCTCGCTCCACCACTCCGCCTATCGACCGAAATCCATCGCGAGAAAAATCGCCGCCCTGCGCTCGTTTTTCAAGTACCTGGCCCAACGAGATGAGATCCAAAAAAATCCCATGGAGGAAATCCACCTGCCCCAAACCGGCCGCCCTCTGCCGGGTGTGCTGACGCCCGAGGAGATGGAGCGTCTGCTCCGGGCGCCTTCGGGGGAAACCCCTCAGGGGCTTCGGGATCGGGCCATGCTGGAGCTGGCCTACGGCAGCGGCCTGCGGGTATCGGAGCTCTGCCATCTGCCGCTGCAGGCCCTGGACCTGGAAAATGGCTTCGTCCGGGTCTACGGCAAGGGGAGCAAGGAGCGCGTCGTGCCCATCGGCCGCTTCGCGGCGGCGGCGTTGGGGGAGTATCTCGAACGCGGCCGGCCGGCCCTGGTCTCGAGGAAAACGGACAGCTCCGTCTTCCTCGGTCGACGGGGAGTCGCTCTGTCGCGGAAGAGCTTTTGGCTCTGTGTCCAGAACTACGCTAAATCCCTCGGCCTGCGCCCGCCGGTGAGCCCGCATACGCTGCGCCACTCGTTTGCGACCCATCTGCTGGAAAACGGGGCCGATCTGCGCTTTATCCAGGAGATGCTGGGACACGAGGACATTTCGACGACGCAGGTCTATACCCATGTCGGGATCAAACGACTCCAGGAGCAGTACGAAAAATTCCATCCCCACGCCACCCGAGCTCCATTCTAAAAAGCCCCGGCTGCCAATCCAAGAGCTCTTCCGTTCATCCCACCGTCCTAAAAAAAGCCACGGACTGCTCCACCAAGAGCTTTCTGTTTTCTCCAAAAAGGCTTCTCCAGCTTCGGCCGCCTCATCATTTCGAAACGAGAGAAATTACCCCCGGGGTTCTCTTCGCTGGCTTTCGATTTCGGAGAAATCGGGCCCGCTGGGCAGCGGTCCCCAGGGCCCCCATGATTAAGAGTCTGCGCTGTCTTTGCAGGCAAGAAATGGCCTTTCAGGCCATTTCCTGCCTGGGGCTCGCGGAGCGAGCCGAGCCCTACGGGCTCCAAAGACAGCGCAGCGGAAGATCATTGGGGCCCTGGAAAGCCAGCGAAGGCAGGAAATACCAAGCTTGGGGAAGATTCTTTGGTGCGGGCAGAGGGAATTGAACCCTCGATTCAAGCTTGGGAAGCTCGCGTATTGCCCCTATACT
>JAITKE010000103.1 GCA_031278595.1 Puniceicoccales bacterium | reverse complement strand
CCACTGCACCGGCCGATTATCCGTAGGCTTTACCGTTCATCAGCCCATTGCAAACTCCTCAAACCTCCCTCTCCGCATCGACGGACTCAGCGGCCGAGCGGCGGTCAAGCTGCTCCCGCTCTCGGCTGGCCAGATTCGCTTCCATCTTCCAACTGACCAAAAGGCGGGCCCAAGGGTGGCCTCGCTCCCGAATGACTTTTTCCTGCGGGAGTTCGCTTCCGGCTCGATGAGCCCGGCAGTTGCCCCCTATTGGCTCGCGACGATTTCTGGCCGTAATCCTAGCCGGGCATTTGGCTTCGCCGTCCTCGTCGTCCTGCCGGATCGGACGCTCGTCAGCGTGGACATCCTTCCGCGGAATGAGTTTTCAACAGGAGAGAATTTCGATGCCCTGGAGGCGCTCCTCAATGAAGTTTTGGGCGCGCAATTTACGACCAACCTGGCAACTCTTCTGCCGTCAGCGGCGGTGAGGGATCGGTCGCCTCCTTCCGGCCCCGACTCTGACCCGAAGAAGCCCAGTTCGCCTGGCTCGGATAAAAATCCAGCTCCCAAAACTACACGGAAGCAAAAAAGTGCATCGCCGCAAACGCCGAGCAATCCGCCGCCGCAGCGAAGGTCCATGACGCTGTCCACAGGGCAATTTTCCGTTTTTGAAGTCCTAGGAAATGAAGAGTCTCCGCCGCCAGAGCCGCCTCCGGCGCCGGCTCCCGGGCCACGGCCGCGGCCGAATTTATCTTTATCGTCGAGTCAAAATTTCCAGATATCGCCGAGTGAGGCCCCTCCTCCCATACAACCAGCAGCACCGCCGCCGAGAAAGCAGCTGGTGTTGTCTACGAAAGAATCTTCCGTTTTCAGCGTGTCACCAAGTGCAGCCCCTCCTTCCTCGGCGCCGGCGGCACCGGCGCCGGCTCCAGCAAATCCTCCGGCAGTCCCGGCGCCGGGCACTCCGCCGGCGGCTCCAAAGTTCTGGATACCTACGCCGCATCTCTCGGATTTTCTCAACCCATCATGGCGGCCGGACCCCATTCCTGATGATCAAAAGGAAACACACGAAAATATAAATGCGATCATCGACCAGTGCTTTGAGGCCGTTAAAAATGAGGACTACCTCTACCTTCGGAAGATTCTCCGCACGACGAAGGAGGCGCAGCTTCGGCAAATTCTCTCCGCCAAAAAAGATGCTAACTATTTACATAGGCAGACGCTGTTGCATGCAGCTTGCTCTTCTCGCGAAGGGCGCTATGGGATGCTTATTCTTCTCCTGCAGGCGATGAAGCAAGAGGAGATCAACGCCGAAGATGAAGACCAGCGAACCCCGCTCCATTGGACGGCTAGGTATGGTCGCGTTTGGGCCTGTGAATTGCTACTAACCCGCGAAGCGAGCACCGAAGCGGTCGACAAGGACCGACAAACCCCGCTCCATTTGGCGGCCTCCAACGGACACGCCGACTGCGTGGCGTGTCTGCTGGAACATAAAGCGAAGATCGAAGAGACCGATAAGAATGAGCGAACCCCGCTCCATCTGGCGGCTTTCAACGGACACGTCGCCAACGTGGTGTGTCTGCTGGCCCAGGGGGCCCAGATTGAAGCTAAGGATGAATACGGCCGGACCCCGCTGCATTGGGCGGCTTACAACGGACACGCCGACTGCGTGGCGTGTCTGCTGGAACATAAAGCGAAGACCGAAGCGACCGATAAGAATGAGCCAACCCCGCTCCATTGGGCGGCTTACAACGGACAGGTCGACTGCGTGGCGTGTCTGCTGGCCCAGGGGGCCCAGATTGAAGCTAAGGATGAATACGGCCGGACCCCGCTGCATTTGGCGACAACGATCCAGTCGTGGAAAAAGCTCCCCGTCGCGGCGGCAGAGGTTTTGCTCTCCTGGCTCCGAGGACACGGGAAGGACGGCGAGGCTGTCCTGGCCATCCTGAGGAATGAAGAATTCCTGCGTGGGAACCTTTTTAAGTCGTGGGAAAATGAGCTTCAAACGGACACTTCGGGGGCGAAAGAGGCCAAAGCGCTTCTGACGGAATACGGCGTCGATGTGAATCGGCTGCTGGCGGACCCGCCGGCGCCTACTCAATAGAGGTAGGGAAAGCGTAGCGATTCCTAGAGATAAGGCCACCTGAAGGCAATTTTTCAAAATAAAGATTGCCTAATATCATCTGTCTCACTAGACGGAGTGGATATTAAGTTCATTATGCTCTCTTTTATGAATATCTCTCGACAGAAAACTCTCCCAGAGGCAAAGAGCAGCGGCTTCCCCGCATTGCCTCGCAACTCCGGAGACTCGCTTTGTCCCTTTTCGTCTCAACCCCCTCGTTTCTCCAGCCTTTCATCCTTCGCCGTTGGCTTGGGAATGCTCCTGGCAGTGGCTGTCTCCGAAGCGGATCTGCCGTGGCGGGTCGATGACCAGGGAACATGGCGCCTGGAGGTCGGTTATGATGAGGCCCTTTTCACCTCTCGCTTGGAAACGGAAGTTGGTGAGGAGGAGTCTCCGCCTCCTCTGGCGGTGATAACATTGCCGCAGGCGGCGAATAACGAGAGATTTGTTGCCCATGAGCTGTTGACGGAAGCCGTCCGTTCCTGGTTGGAACGTTTGGGGGTGGTGGATTCCGATGGCAACTGCACCAGCCCATTGTCGCTGAACGTTACGGTTCATCGACCAATTCCAAATGCCTCATCGCTCGATGTCTTGGACCCACCAGATGATGCCCCACAAGGCGACTCGCCCAACGCCTTAGACTTCGTCCTCCGGATCCAGGGGCCTACAGTTCACGGGGCGGCGGTCAAGCTACTCCCTCTCACAGGCGGCCAGATTCGTTTCAGTCTTCCGATCGACCGGAGAACAGGCCCAAGGATGGTCTCGCTCCCGAATGACTTTTTTCTGAAGAACATCACTTCGGGTCGGAGTACTTTGGAAGATCCCGAGCACTGGAGGGTGACGGTTACAGACCGCGGCCCTAATCAACCGTTTAGCTTCGCCGTCCTCGCCTTCAAGCCCGTCTTGACGCTCGTCAGCCTGGATATTATTCCGTCGAACGAATTCTCAATGCCAGATGACCACGCAGCTCTGGACGACCTCCTCAATAACGTTTTGGGGGAGTCATTCACAGCCGAATTGGAAGCCCTTGGGAAAAGCGAAGGTTCATGGCCTAGTTCTCGAGGCTCACAGCCCCGAGAACGATCAGTGTTTGCCTTGGGAGACGCTGACCCAGTAGACCCAATGCCTCAGGGAGATCCGCTGTCGGATTTGTTCCTAGGACAGCTGAATTTCATGCCCGAGGAGCCCTCCGAAGATGAAAAGCGAGAACACGAAAACCTGTCTGATGTTATCCAGCAGTGCTTTGATGCTATCGAAAATGACGACTATCTCTACATTCGAAAGATACTCCGCACGACGCCAAGCTCTCAGCTCCAGGAAATCCTCAAAGCCAAGAGCAACCAACAGGAATCCAAAGGTCAGACCTTATTGCATTATGCTTGTTGGAAAACCCCCAGCCGCCGTTGTTGTATAGTAATATCCCTTCTCCTGCAGAAAATGAAACAGAATGGTATCGATGGGATTAATGCCCAAGATGATGATCTCAATACTCCACTCCATTTGGCAATACAACTGGACGAATCTAACACAGCGAGTTTATTGTTAACCGCTGGCGCGGATATCGAAGCTAAGGATAAAAACAACCTTACACCATTGCACTGGGCATTGCACTGGGCATCGACTGATCCAAACTGGACAAAAATCCCCGCAGCGCTAGATACTCTGCTATCCCAAGCCCGGAGACTCCATATATCTTCTGGAAAAAATTCCGATGATTTTGGTGGGTATATTCTGAATATGCTGAAAAGTGAAGAATTCCAGCAGGCAGAAGAGTTTGAAGGGTGGAGGACAAATCTCCGGAGCAACGGCGCGGAGGGAATCAGGGAACTTTTGCAGGAATACGGTGTCGATATCAATGCGCTGCTAGGGGACCCGCCAAAGCGCTCAGACAGCAGGAGAAAAAGCAGTAGCAGTAGCAGCAGCAGCTCTAGCGAGGAAGAGGAAAACAAGAGAGCGAAGAGCGATACGACTTCCCCTGAAGAGGAAGAGGCCGACGCAGGGAATAGAAGAGACTCGTTTCCTTCTACCGCCGAGGAGGAAGAGGAAGATATTGCCGAGACTTCCCCTAAAGAGGAAGATATTGTCTCTTCCGATTCAGAGAAAGATGAAGGCCCTGGAGCTAACGGCGAGGAGGAGGAGGATGTCAGACAGAAGAAACAGCCGCTGAGCGTCGAAGATGAGAGCGGAGAAGGCCCTAACTCTGGTTTTGGCGGCAACGATGAGACTGATCCCGCGGCATCGGCGGAGCTGGCTTCGGATGAAGAACAGCCTGGGGGATCGGCAAGTGATCCAAAAGGCAAGCCCGCCCCGGCCGTTCCGCCGAAGTCGCAGAGTTTCTGGACCTGGGTTATGCCTTGGATTTGGACTTGGATTTGGACTTGGTTTCACCAAAAGGGTTAGGCGGCGTTGTCTCCATCGCCAAACGCTTCCGCGAGCAGAGCCGAGGACAGAAAAAGCTAAAAGGCCTGGGGGGTAAGCCGGATTCTGTTGGGGCCTTTAGGGCCCCGAGGTCCATTTCTCTAGGTCCCGAAAGGTCTTTTCGGGGCCTCTTCCCAGAAGGAAGTGCGACGAACCCGAGATTTCTGACGAGCGAGCCACTCTATCTCCTATTCCGTCTTGCACCGAACGGGGTTTACCCTGCCACCTGAATCGCTTCAGGCGCGGTGCGCTCTTGCCGCACCTTTTCACCCTTACCCGAAGGCGGTCTATTTTCTGTTGCACTGGCCGTTACGCGGACTTGACTCCGCGCACCCCCGCTTTCGCGGGGCATTCCGCTCTATGGTGTCCGGACTTTCCTCTTCGACCCAGCGGCCGAAGTGAACCTCTCACCCCCAGACAAGATTGAGACTGCGAACGGAGCAGAAGTCTGTCAAGTGCCGTTCGAGGGATTCGCTCCACCGGCTCAAGTGCCGTTCGAAAAGCTCGGTCCATCGGTTCTCAGCTCGGAATGCGGAAAATTCGCTCCCTCTGACGACTCCATCGAGAACGCGGGAAGATTATTTTACCTTGAAAATCGCCGGTGGCGTCTGGGTTGAACGCGAGAAAATTATTCGGTTCGAAAATTTCCGCTCCTACCTCGGATCACCGGCCAGAGGACGACTGGGCCGAACAAGCCATGGAAGCTACGGGCTCAATGGCCGCCATTGCCACCATCGCCAGCGGGATCCTCCGGCGGCAAGGGTTCGAGGGCGAGCAATTTCTGAACATCAACGCCATGGTCCCCCAAAAGACGTCGGCGGCCCTCCATAAACTTGAGAGCGACCGCAGAAGACACCGCTGAACCCTTCCCCCGCAGCCGATCCTGAAATCGCTTGAGGCAGCTTTCGGATTTCCCCACATACTCAAAGGTCGATCGTCGAAAAATCTCGTTGCCCAGCAGGGTTTGGATATTTTTTCCTTTGGAGTGAAGCTCCTCGAGTAGAATGGCGGTGCAGCTCTCGGCGACGTGCTGTTGCACATAACCCCGGCAGTTAATGGCGAAATGGAGAGGGGTTTCCCCCTTATGAGTTTGGGCCTCCGCATCCGCTCCTTTCTTCAGCAGAAAAGCCACACAGGCGGGATGGCCGTTGATGGCCGCCACGTGGAGCGGCGTCCATCCTTCATCATCCGTGGCATTGACCTCAGCTCCATTCTCCAATAACAGTAGCTGGGCGACTCCCGTATGACCGCCCTGGGCGGCCCGGTGGAGCGGTGTCCAAGCTTTCTCATCCTTGGCGGCCAGGAGCACAGGCGCTCTGTCTTCTGGCTCTTCCGGTATCTGAGCAAGAAGGAGTAGGGTAATCCCATAATGCCCGTACGAAGCCGCCTGGTGCAGCGGCGTCCTTTTGTTTTTGTCTGCCATCTCGAGAACCGCTCCCTTTTTCCATAGGAGCTCGACGATCTCGTCGCTGCCTTTTTCGATGGCGAGATAGAGAGGGGTTTGGCCATAACGGTCGACGGCATTGACGTCGATACCCTCCTGCTGAAGCAGCAGCCGAACGATATCCTTTCGTTCGCGAAAAGCGGCGAGATGAAGGGAGGTTCTTTGATCTGAATCTTGGGCATTGATCATTTCCCCCAGTTTTTCCGGCGCGCATTTCCTCTGAAAATCGATCAGGCTTTTGGTCATCAAGAAATGCCCACCCTCCGCGGCGTATTGGAGCAGCGTTTGGTCGTTGTGCCAATCACTCTTGGATTTAGCGGCGAGTATGGCCTGAGCTTGCTCAGGACTCGACCGAGAGAGCTCATCCTGGATAAAGAGGAAGTCGCCGTCCGCGGCGGCCTGAAAACATTGCGCGATGGCCTCATCCGAATGAGTGGAAGATGCGCCTGTTTCCCCCTGTGCCCTTTCCCGCGCATCTGCGGAAGGTGCTTGAGGTGCCCTGCCGCCCGGAGCCGCTTCGCCGGCTGAAGCGGGCCTGTTGGCCGGAGCTGATCTTGGTCTTGGACTTTCCGTTCGCGTCGCTTGCCGTGCCGGAGGTGGAGTTTGCCCCGGAGATATTCTCACCTGACTCATTGGCTCTACCGGAAGCAAAATTTGCCCCGGATATTGTTCTCCTGCCTGTGATGCGAATAGAGGTGTATCAGAGTCGGATGAAGAACTGCCCGACATGCCCGAAAAGGGAGTTTTTTCAGGCCTCGGGGGCACGGCCGGCCCTTGGCCTCGCTCCGTTGGAGTTGTTTCGGGGTTCCTGGGAGCAGCCGACCGTCGGCCTTGCTCTGAAATTTTTCGCTCCGAAACAAGGGTCGACAGAGGGCTTATCAGCGGCCGTCCGTAGGCCTGGTCGATGAGAGCTTCCAGGCGAAAATAGTCCGTTGCACTGTCTGAATTTAGGACAAAACCCCTCGGCGGGAGGATTTCGATGCCGACCAACACCCGGGTTGACAAGAAGATGAGAACGGCGAAACAGAAGGCCTGATCGGCGTCGCTCCCATGAATCGTCGTCGACCAAAAGGGAACTTTGGCCGGCTCTTTCGCCAGACAGGGGAAATTTCTCAAAAGGAAGTTATTGGGGAATGAGATAATCTGAGGGCCCTCCCTTTGGTCGGACATCCGATCGAAGGCGATCTTCCCCTGGGACGAAAGCGTCAGAATCTTGACGGCGGCGGGGCCCTGGATGCCGGCCTTTCTGTTTTTCAGCTGAAGAATGCGCCAGATGGCCCTGTTTCCATCGCCGCGAGGTGCATGAACCGTGAAGACAAGCGATGTGCGTTGAGCGCATCGGCCACCCGCCACCGTTCCGGTGCGTTCCAGCCAATATTTGACCGGATCGGCCAGTAGATCGTAGTACGGAAAATCCTTCACCTCTACGCCTTGCTCCAGGTGGGGCAGCGTTATCCGCGCCAGAGGAAATGAAACAGCCGAAGACGGCTGACCTTCTTCATAAGGTTCAAAGTAGGATGGAAAGTCAGCCGGAACGCCATTGACCTGCACCCGTAGCACTTTCCATACCTCTGAGTTAGCCTCACCTATCCTCGTCCATGGCAGCACCGCCTCTGCATGGCCCCAGGCCAGAACTGCTCCGCAGAAGATAAAGGCACGCCGAGACGGAACGGAAAATTCCCTAAATGCTCTCATAATTCCATCGAAATCTTTCTGGGGACTATTCCATAGACACCTAAACGCAAGAAAAAAGCCTCCGAGAGCAGCTTTAAGGAGAAGTCTGTCATCCTGTCCATGGAGAATCGCCGATCCCGAAAGATAAACCTTAGCTGGCCTTGGGAAGCTCGGCGGTCGTCGGAGCCTTCTCGGCATCGAAAGCTCTCAGTTTCTCGAAGATGGACCAGTGGTAGGGATCTTCCTTCTCCTGCTTCGGCAGGGAAAAATCCCCCTCTGAGGAATCGTGGGGACTGGCGTCGATCCAGATGATCTGGTAGCTCAGGTCTTCCGACAGGGCATCCAGAGCCTGTTTGAACGCCTCGTGGGACGACTGGCAGTTGGCCAGAGAGCACCAGCCGCGATGGGTCTTCCCATCGGGCAGATGCGGCTGTAGGGCCGCCTTCAGAACACCGCAGGAGGCATCGGCGGCGGCGATATACTCGACGTAGAGCGTACAGTCGGGATTCTCCTGCTGCCAGCGCATCCAGAATTCCTCGAGCACCAGACGCCATTCGGGGATGGCAAAGAGCACCAGCTGTTGGATGGCATGGTCCTGAACCTCCCTCTTGAGTTCGTTGCTTTCGAAGGCCTCGGGGACTTGGGACTCTCCTGACGTGGCCTGAATCAGATTCCAGAATAGAATATTTTTCATGTTTTAAGTATGGGTTGCCGTTTCGGCCAAACTTCTGTCAGAGAGTCAACGTAAACTCAAGTTTTTTTACATATTTTTTAAATATGTATTCCGACAAGCTCGACACAAAACTTGGCCGCGAGCGAAAATTTCTGCTGTCTGTCTTTCAATCTTTCCATGAAAAAAGATGGCTTTCCCTTGAAAAAAGCTCGCTCGTGGACTCATTTCTTGACAGGTAAATCGCAATTTTTATCCGAGAAGGCCCATCGCATTTTATGGCATCAAAGGTCTCAAAGTGCTTTTGTGCTCTCCTCTGCTGGGGCGCGAGTCTTTCCCTGCGCGCGGAGACGGCTTCGGAGGAGGTGGAGACTTTGGAATGGATTCCGTCCGAGCTGCCGGTGGAGACGGGCAGTCCCTGGCCCCGCTACCTCCTGCTCCTGCTCTTCGCACTGCTGGGGGTGGCGCTGGGGGTGACGGTCTGGATACTCAAGCGCCGCCGGCAGGAGCTTCCGGAAGAGGTTCTCGGTTCGGCGGAACAGCTGATGGTGGATTTGAAGAAGGCCCGCCAAGCCCTATCGCTGCCGCAGTCGAAGGCCTTTGCCACGCTGCTCTCGACGGGGGTGCGCCGTTACATCGAGCGGGAATTTTCGCGCCAGAGCCGAACCCAAACGACGGAGGAGTTCTTGCACAGCTTCCAGCAGGTCGAGCGCATTAATTGGGAGACCCAGAGCGCGCTCTGCGATGTGCTGCGCTTCAGCGACCAGGTCAAATTCGCCGGTCGAGAGCTGCCGGTGTCGGAACGGCGAGCGCTCTACCTCAAGGCCTGTACCCTGGCTCTGACCCTGCGTCGCTTCTACCGCCAAGAGCAGAGGGAGAAACTCGGGGCATCGGGTTCCCCGGAGGCCGGAAATTCAGCTGTTTTAGTCACCCATGGCTAGCTATCGACTCTTCTCACCCTTCTGGCTCCTGCTCCTGCTGCTGCTGCCGGTGCTCTACGAGACCCTGCGCCGCCTTCGCCGGCCCAGTGTTCGCTTTCCCAGCCTCTGGCCTATGCAAAGGAGTTCATCGTCCCCCCAGGGTTCTCCGCAGCGGATACTGTTCATCCTCAGGGCCTGGGGCTTGGCCTTTCTCATCTTCGCGTTGGCGAGACCCCAGCATGTGGAAAAGACCCAGGAAACCCACCAGGACGCCGTCGACATCGTCATCGCCCTCGACCTTTCGTCATCGATGACGGCCCTCGACTTCAGGGAGCCCTCGAAGCCGCTCGTCACCCGGCTAGACGTGGCCAAGAATCTCACGGCGGAGTTCATCGAAAAGCGTCCCCATGACCGCATCGGGCTCATCGGCTTCGCCTCTGAATCCTACGTGGTGAGCCCCGTCACCTTCAACCACGAGTGGCTGATTCAAAACCTCGACCGCCTTCACATCAACAGCATTCCGGACGGAACGGCCATCGGTTCCGCCATCCTGGCCGGCTGTAACCGCCTGCGGGACATGGAGGCGAAGTCCAAAATTCTCATCCTGCTGACGGATGGCATCAACAACAGCGGTAAAGTGGCCCCGGAAATCGCCGCGGAGGCGGCCGCGCGCTACGGGATCAAAATCTACAGCATCGGCATCGGGAAAGAAGGAATCGTCCCCATTCTTATCGTCGACCAGGATGGCAAGCCTCGCGTTAATCTTTTAGGAGAGCCCCTGATAATACATGACGAACTTCCGCTGGACAAGGCGACACTGCAGAAAATAGCCGAGACCACGCAGGGACGCTTCTTCCACGCGCACAATCACAAGGAATTCAGCGAGATCTACCGAACCATCGACGAGCTGGAAAAGACGGAAATCGAGCTGCAGGCCTACGTAGAGACGAAGGAATATTTCGCCATTTTTGTCCTCATCGCCGGGATATTTCTGTTCCTGGAACTCATCCTTCGCTACAGCCTATGGAGGGTATTGCCATGAATTTTCTCCATCCCTTTTGGCTCGTGATTGGGGTTGCCCTGTGCGGCGGCCTTGTCGTTCTCTTCCTATATAGCGAAAAACAGCGGCGGGCCCGAAGACGCCAATTGCTTGCGGATAAGGCCTGGCGACATCTCGTCCCCAATTACAGTGCGAGCCGGCAAAAGCTGAAGTACCTCCTCTGTCTCCTGGCCACGCTCTTCTGTGCCTTGGCACTCGCCAGACCCCGTTGGGGCTACACCTGGAAGGAGTACCACACCCAGGGAGTGGATGTGCTCTTCGCCGTCGACGTGTCGCGGAGCATGCTGGCCGAGGATTTGAAGCCGAACCGCCTCGAGCGCACGAAAATCACCATCCAGGACTTTGTGCGAGAGCTGCACGGCCACCGCATTGGCCTCATCGCCTTCGCCTTTGACTCCTTCATCCAGTGTCCCATGACCCTCGACTATCGGGCTTTTTTGCAGAGCGTGGATGTGCTGGATGTCGACACGATTCCGCAGCAGGGCACCGCCATCGCCTCGGCCGTGCGGGCGGCGGAAAAGGCGCTGGAGAAGACACACAACGAACGCCTTGTCCTGCTCTTTTCCGACGGTGAAGAGTTGAAGAAGGATGCCATCGCGGCGGCGGAGTCGGCGGCCAAGAACGGGATTCACATCTTCAGCATTGGCGTCGGCACCCTGGAGGGGGGCATGATTCCCATTCCGGGAGAAAATCGGACGACGCAGTACCTCAAGGATGCCGAGGGCAAGGAGGTCGTTACCAAGCTCGACGAAACGACTTTGAAGAAATTGGCGGAAATCACGGACGGGCGCTACATCCATCTCTCGGTGCAGGAGCTACAGCAGCTGTTGGAGGAACTGAAGAATCGCTTTCCCATCAAGGAACAGGAGGTCTACCAGGAAAAGGTCTTCACGGAGCGCTTTTCCTATTTCCTCCTGGCGGCCATCGCCCTCTGGTTCCTGGAAACCCTTCTGTCCACCTATCGCCGGCCCAGGAAATGGGAGCGGCGCCGTGGGGCTTCTTGGCTCTTTCTCTGTCTAATGGCGAGCCTGTTCGAGGGCGGCATTTCCGAATCTTTTGCAACCCAGAGCGATGGGGAGAAATTCTTCGCCAAGGGACAGTACGGACGGGCGCAAGCCTATTACGAGAAGGAAGTCGCCAAACATCCCGATGACCCGAAGCTGCTCTACAATCTCGGGACGACCTATTTGGCCCAAAAGAACTTGATCGAGGCCTCTAAACACCTCGAAAAAGTGAAGACAACTTCTGATCCAGAGCTCCAAAACAGAGTGTTTTTTGACTTGGGCAACATCTGTTTTGAACAGGGAAAAGAGCTGAGAAAAAAGGCCAAGGCTGATGATGCCGAGGAAGAAGACGACGAAAAGTTAGAAGTAGTGCAAGGGCTTTGGGAAAACAGCATTTCGTGGTACGATAGCGCCTTGGCGTTGTCGAAGGACTACAAAGCCGCCGAAAAAAATCGCCGCTACGTTCAACGCCACCTGGAGGAGCTCCGTCGTCAGCGCGAGGAGCGAAAAAAATCCCTGCCGCCGGAAGACCAGAAGAATCCATCCCAGCAAGGCTCCTCGGATAACTCAGGAGTGCCCTCCTCGGGCTCCGGTGGATCGAACTCGTCCCAAGAAGGTGAAGGACAGTCCGGCCAAGGCCAGAGCCAAGGAGAAGGAAAAAAGGATCAGAAAAGAGAGAAACAGGGAGAAGGAGAGGAGGGACAGGGAAAAAACACAGAAAAACAGCCCGAGAAATCGCCCTCCAGAGGAGAATCTTCCGGTCAATCCCCCGCCGGCTCTGGAGACCAAGCCTCGGATGCTTCTTCCCAGAAAGAGAAAAAGGGAAAGAAAGAGGAAAGCGAAGCTTCTCCAGATGTGAAAGGCGAAAGCAAATCCTCTCCGGACACGCCATCGGAGTCGGCGGCCGGGAATTCGGGCTCGGGAGCTCCGGAGGATTCAGGTAAAGAAAAAGGAGAGGATGAGAAAAAAGGCACGACGTCTCCGGCATCTCAGCCCTCTTCAGAAAAAGCAGGACAGGAATCCGAAACGGAAAAATCGCAGACTTCGGAGGGCCAAGAGGGCCGGAGCGGTCCGCAGCCGAATCCGTCCGGGGAGTCTCAGGCTCAAAAGCAACAAGTAACCCCGCCTCCTTCTTCCCTGAGAAGAGAGGAGGCCGATGCGGCCAATGCCAAAGAGGAAGCTGAGGCGGCGAACGATAAAGAGAAAATTGAAACCGCAAGCGACCGAGAAGGGGCCGGCGAAGAGGGCGAAAAGGAAAAAAAACAGCAGGCAAATCGTCCGTCTACTCCCCTGAGGAGAGAAGAGGCTGGAACGGCGAGCGATAAGAAGAAGGCTGGCGCGGAAGGCGGAAAGGAAGGGGCGGAGGAGTCTCAGGGAAAAGCTGCCACCGGCTCCGTCGCCATGGGAAATCCGGTGGATTCGCCGGAGGATGAGGAGGGGAAGATGAGTCTCAGGGAAGCCAGAGCCCTTCTGGATTCCGAAGCGGGTGACGAGAAGATATTGCCTCTGTTCTACGGCCCGCCTCCGCCGGCGGAAAATGCTCAGCCCTGGTAGTCGTTCCGTCGCATGAACCGGCAGTTCTGGATTCGATTCCTCTGTTTTGGGCCCTGGGCCTTGGGAATTTCCTCGGCGGCTGATGTCCAGCTTCGGGCGTTCTTCCAGCCCTCCAGAATCCGACTTGGCCAGAGCGCGCAGTACGTGGTGGAGGCCTCCGGTAATATCTCACCATTCAGCTACCAGCCGCCCTCGGTCGATGGTCTCCGCTTTGGACAGTCGCAAAACATGCAGTCGCTGCGCTCCATCAACGGCCATCAGTCGGTGCAGTTGAGCAAAACCTTCCGCGTTCAGGCCCGACGAACGGGCAGTTTCACAATCCCAGTCCAGACCCTTTCTCTTCAAGGGAAGGACTACGAATTGCCCTCCGCTACCCTGCAGGTGATCGAAGGGGAAGAGGAGCTTGAGGAGGACGAGGAAGAGGAAAATCTGAGAAAGGGGATATTGGGTTCACGAGAGACTGCATCCAACGATCCTGTTGTGCAGTTATCGACAACCTTAGCTCCCGAAGAACCTTTTTACGTCGGGCAACTCATCCCCATTCGAGTCGAACTGAGTTCTTCAGTCTCCTGTGAGCTCCTTCAACCAGAGCCAAAAATCAACGGACCATTTTCCGAGGGACAAAAAACAGCATCCCGTCGGGGCACAGACAAAATCGACTGGGATACGACCGTTTCGCCCATTAAAGCCGGGGAATTGCCACTGCAGTATTCTTTAGCCATTAGCGTTTCAGTGCTCAAGGGTTATGGGTGGTTTGGTCCTGTCTACGACCAGCAAAAGAAAGAAATTCTTTCACAGGAACTTTCCCTCCAGGTGCAGAATTTGCCGCTTCCGGCTCCCAGTTCCTTCGGCGGAGCCATAGGGAATTTCTCCCTCGGCCGGACCCAGATTTCCGACACCCAGACGCTTTTGGAAGAGCCATTGACCCTGCGGATCGAAGTGGAGGGCGAAGGCAATTGGGAACGGCTGGCTCCACCGGAGTTCTTATACGAGGAGGAGGACTGGAAAATCTACCCGCCGAAGGGGGATTTCCGCCCCTCCGATGCGCTGCAGTACAGGGGAAAGAAGAGCTTCGACTGCGTCCTCATGCCCCTCAAGACGGGGCAACTCGCCCTACCGACGCTGGAGATGAGCTACTTCGACCCGCGGAAGAGGGAGTACCAGACCCTGCGCCATGAATTTCCGGAAAAAATTTTGGTCTCGCGCAATCGGCAGATCAGTCCCCAGGCAAGCGCTCCGAAGGGAAGTGCATCCGCGAAGCCTCACGGGGAAAAATCGGATGAGGACAAGGCCCAAGAGAACACGCCGGAGGCTTTGGAAAGTCCGTTTTTCTACCTGCAGGACACGGCCCATTTCTCGAGCCTGAGCCCCTTTTACCGCCGGAGAGGCTTCTGGCTCTGGCAGTTCTTGCCGCTGGCGCTGTACCTGACCTGGCTGGGGAGTAGGTACGCGAGGCAGAGGGCCAAGGCGTTAGAACAGAGGGATCCTCGACGCCATCGGCGCTCGCTGCGGCACTTGTTCGGACAGGCCCAGAGGGCCCTCGAAAAGGGAGAGGCGGAATTGGCCTCCAAGGCCCTA
>JAITKE010000099.1 GCA_031278595.1 Puniceicoccales bacterium | reverse complement strand
CTGACCAATTCGAGGCGGCTTTGGAGGACTTCCCCCTTCTCCCGATGCGTCCGCAGCACATAGGTCGCCCCCGGATGCGGGATGGCCATTCCCAGCAGGGCCGAGAGAGGGATCGTTTTCCCTTGGAACTCGAAGGCATTCGCGTGCTGCACCTCGCCCGAGATGTAGACGTGACGCCGACGCGGCCCCACTAAAATGACATCGCCGTTTCGCAGCTGGCGACTCTCAATCCGGCCGTGCAGGAGAAATTGATAGAGGTCAAACGAGGCAATGACTTTGCCCTCGCGCAGGAGTTGAATGTCCAAAAAGCTCCCCTTTTCAGGATCGACGCCGCCCGCACGATCGATGAAGTGCAGCACGGTCTCCGAGCAGACCCCGTCATAGTTGCCCGGCCGAAGGACAAAGCCGCTAACGTAGACCGAGACAGGTTTCGCCGCCGCCAGCAGGGCGTAGACGCGGACGTTATCCCGATAGTGCCGCCGGATGGCCTCGTCGACGACGCGATTCAGGTTCTCGTTCTTTACATTCAGGACGGCAATCGGGCCCACCGTCGGCACGAAGATATTCCCCTGGGTATCCACCACCAGTTCGGACGAAAAGCTCATGGCTCCCCAGATGTGCAGCGTGATCTGATCCCCGATGGAAATCTGGTAATCCGGACTGAAATCCTGGACACTGCGCTTCGAAAAATTACCCAGGAAGAGATTGGAACCGAAGCAGGGCAGCCGTTCCGGCCGGAGATCGACGTTCTTCTTGGCCAGCTCCTCCCGCACCTTCTCGGTGACATTTTCCACCAGCAGGGACGGGGCTCCGGGCTCCGTTCCCCAGAGCGCCGCCGCCAGCAGAACGCAGGGGCAATAGAAGATCAAACGTACTAAGTTCATGGCCGTGAGGTGATGCGATGTTCCTGAAGGATGCCGCGGATGATGCGCCCGGTGGCATAGACCAAGAGCAGCAACAGCATGATGTTGATGAGATCGCGAAAGCGGTGGGGACCGATGGGCTCGATGGGCAGCGTGGCCCGCGAGATCTCGATGAAAATTTTCTGCTTTTGGTTGGCCTGCACCCGGGTCTCCTCGGCCAGTTTGAGCAAGACCAGCCGCTCATTTTCTAGGAAATCCAGACGGGTCTTGAGGTCGATGTACTCGAAACTCAGGACGTTCAGTTCCCCCGAATTCGCCCCGATGAGCTTGGCATTCTCCTCCCGAACCTGCTCCTCCATGGAGGCGATTCTCTGCTCGATTTCGCGAATTTGGGTCGCATCCGGAGCCAGATAGGCCCGCAATTCCCGCAGCTGAATTTTGGCCCGAATCCTCTCCCCTTCGATGCGGGCAATCGCCTTCAGCTCCTCCCCGGCGTTGAGCTCCGGATTCAACAGCTGGTGCTGCGCCTGGAAATTGAGAAAATTCTGTCGCGCCGTGTGGAGCGATTGGTTGACCCCGATCAATTCCTTTTCGATGGCGGTGATGCGCTCCGCCAAGGTTCTGCGCTCCAAGTCATTGACAAATCCCTCCGCCGCCCGCAGCAGTTCCGTCACCACCCCATGGGCCGTCTGGGGATCGAAGGTGCGGAATTTCAATTGAAGAACGGAACCTCCGCTGGCCATATCGAGATCGATGGATTTCTGATAGAACTTCCAGAGGTCTTCCGAATGCGACCAGGGACGGATGCCCAGAATCCAATCCCGGCAGTTCTGGAGAAAATAGTCACCGAGCTTCAGCTTCCGGTCGACTCGCTCCCAGGCTTCTTGGGAGAGGAAAAAGGAATCCAGCACCCCTTTTTCGCGCCAACTACCCCCACCTCCCCAAAGAGCCGGTCCCAGGCCCGTCACCGAAAACTGCTCGCCGCGAACGAGAAACTCCCCACGGCTCTCGAAAACATCCCGTCGGCAGAAGAATTGGTAGAAAGTCAGCAGGAGAATGGTCATCCCCCACAGGAAGCGGCGAGGGCCTTTTCCGAGCCGACGCCTCCCGAATAAAACAGCAAAAAATCCCTCGAAAAGACCTCTCCTGGGGAAAACGTGCGACTGGCTCGAGCCCATAAAAATACAGACAGAGTGTTTGAAACTTAAATCCAGGCCCTTGCCAAGCCCCAAATCGCCAAAATTATTCTCCACTCAAATTTAGTTTAAAACTTCCCATTTTCCCTTGCTTTTCCGCTCGCAAGCCCTAGGGGATAGTGCCCATGAATTTGGCCCAGACTCCCAAAACCCTTCCTCTTCTATCCGTCACGGATCTCCGGATCCATTTTAGCGCCGTCGATAAGGAGGCGGTGCAGGGCATTTCCTTCGCGGTGTCCCCTGGGGAAATCGTCGCCCTCATCGGCGAGAGCGGCAGCGGCAAGAGCGTCACGGCGCTGGCGGTCACGCGCCTACTGCCCCCTCGGGAAACCCGGGTTTCGGGGAGCATCGATTTCCAGGGAAAGAATCTGCTCCAACTGCCCGCCAAGGAACTGCGCGCCATCCGTGGGCGAAAGATCGCCTATATCTTCCAAGAGCCCGGGGCTTCGCTCAATCCATCGCTAACGATCGGTCACCAGATGGCGGAAATTTTGGAAGGTCTGCCCCGGCAGGAGCGGCTGGAAAAGATCCGGCAGCACCTGCGGGACGTGGGCATCTTGGATACGGAGCGCTGCCGGCGCTCCTACCCCCACGAGCTCAGCGGGGGGATGCAGCAGCGGGTCATGATCGCCATGGCCATTCTGCAGCAGCCGGACCTGCTCATCGCGGACGAGCCCACCACCGCCCTCGACGTCACCCTGCAGAAACAGATCCTTGATCTGCTCAAGGGACTTCAGGCCCAGCGCCATTTCGCCATCCTCATCATCACACACAACCTCCTGCTCGTCTCTCACTTCGCCGACCGCATCCTCGTCATGTTTCGGGGCCACATCGTCGAGGCCGGCGAGACCAAGGCCCTACTGCAGGAGCAGAAACACCCCTACACCCGGGCCCTCTTCCAGTGCATCCCGCGCTTCCGGCACAAGCATCAGGAGCTGAACCCCATCGACTACACCAAGCTGGGGATTGGCTGACCAGTCGGGCACCGCCTAAAGAAGAAACCCAGGGGCATCATCTCAGCAGAGGGCGTCATCGGTGGGTGTGCGCCGCCTTGGAGCCCGAAGGGGCTGCCTTTGGCTTCCAAAGGAAGCGGCCCGCCAAAGGCGGGCCTCCGCCG
>JAITKE010000011.1 GCA_031278595.1 Puniceicoccales bacterium | reverse complement strand
CGGACTTGGCCTTGGCCAAGGGGCCATCGCGCCCAAAACTTCACTTCCCCTGGGTCGCTCTGAGCTTTTTTCTGACCCTCTGGCCGTTGAGCATGAAGAAGCCCATGCTGATGGCGGTGCAGAGCGAGAAGAAGAGGATCATCGCGTCCCAGCCCCAGACGTCGACGATTTTTCCGACCCCCCAGCCGGAAAACGCGGCCCCAAGGTAGCCGAAAAGACCGGTCAGGCCATTGCCGGCGGCGGCCGCTCGTTTGGAGCCGAATTCCGCTCCGGCGCAGCCCGCCAGTGTCTGGGGACCGTAGACCAGGAAGCCCAGGACGAAGAGGAAGCTCATATTCAGGGCCGTCGACCGTAGCGGCAGCCACCAGAAGAGGAGCAGGACGACGATCAGGACCGACATGAAGTAGACGCAGGTGCGGTTCCGCTTCCCCCGTAGGAGCTTGTCCGAAATCCAGCCGGCACTGAGCCCCCCCAGGGCCCCCATCAGCTCGAAGCCCATGGACTGGACTCCGGACATCATGATCGAAGCCCCCCGGGCCTCCTGCAGGAAGGTGGGAGCCCAGTTGAAAAACCCCATCCGGACGATGTAGAGGAAGAAATTGGCGCAACAGACGTACCACAGCGAGGAATTGGGAAAAATGTGCTCCAGAAAAATCTCGCGCAGGGTCACGGCCTCGCCGTCCTCGTGGCCAGAACTGCGTTCCAGACCCTCCATGTCCTCGATAGGGGGCAGTCCCAGGGATTCGGGGATGTCGCGCAGGCGCTGGAAGAGGATGGCCGAGACGAGAAAAGCCAGCCCCGCCGGCAGGAAGAAGACCGAACGCCAGCCCCAATGGACCAGCAGCCAGGAGCCTCCGAGCAGGATGAGGACGCTGCCGACCTGGTGGGAGGCGTTGACGATGCCCCAGTGCGTCCCCAATTCTCGGGGCGAGTACCAGTGCACCATCAGGCGCGCGATCGGCGGCCAGCCCATCGATTGGAAGGCCCCGTTGAGCGCATAGAACAGTGCCAACACCGTGAGGGAATGGCTGCAGCCGATGAACAGACTGCAGAGGGAGGCCCCCAGGAGGCCGACGACCATGAAATAGCGGGCGCTGGTGCGGTCGCAGATCACCCCGCTGATGAATTTTCCGAAGCCGTAGATGAGGGCGAAGGAGCTGAAGGCCCAGCCGATCTGGCAGCGGGTGTAGCCCAGATCCCGCAGCATCGAAGGGGCCGCCACCTGAAAGTTCTGCCGCACGATGTAGAACGTGGCGTAGCCGAGGATCAGGGCGCACAAAATGCGGGAACGCCAGTAGCCGAAGGCCCGGCGGACGTCGTCTTTCAGGGCCACAGAAGGTGTCGTCATAGGGCTCATGGAAGCGTTCTGGGCTGAGGAAAAATCTTGAGGACTCATGGTGCTCTCCTGTCACATCTGTTTCGTGTTTTGAAACTGGCAAACCTTTTTTTTCACGGGCCCCTCGGCCTTTCTACTTCACAGGCCCCTCGGCCCCATTGCCCCACTGGCCCTCTACGAGCTTCCGCTTCTCGACGCCGCAGGGTGGGAAGGGGCTCCGACCTCGTTCTTCCGGGAGAACGGGGCGCGATGGCCGGTCGCCGGCGCGCGGCTTCGCCGCGCAGCCGGCGACCTGGGCCCGGCGCTCCGCTGCGCGGAACGCCGGGCCGCCTTTGCGCCGCAAAGGGGCCATCGCGCCAGACCATTGTGCCAGAAACGCCGGGCATTCTCCCTTGACAAACGGGCGTTGATTTTAGCGTTCCGGAAGCGTTTGGTGGAGCGAAAATTCTCCGCCAGGGGTCGTATTATGAGTAGCGGAACCGAGATCATCGCCGTGTTGGAATACATGGAAAAAGAGAAGGGCATTGCCCGGGGCGACATGATCGGGGCGATCCAGGAGGCCATCCGCAGCGCTGCACTCAAAAGCATCCACTTCGGCCATGACGTGCGCGTCCACATCCATCCCAAGACGGGGCATCTCCAGGCCTGGGCCGTCTACGAGGTGGTGGATTCCGTCGCCGACCCCGCCGCCCAGATGCACCTCCTCAAGGCCCGGGAGCTCGACCCCCGGGCACAACTGGGGGGTACCGTTGAGAAGGAAATACCCCCATCCGCCCTGGGGCGCATTGCCGCCCAGAGCACGCGCCAGGCCATCAACCAGAGCGTCCGCCACTTCGAAAAGGGACGCATCTACGAGGATTTTCGAAACCAGGTGGGGAAATTTGTGACCGGCATCGTGCGGGCAGAAGACCGGGGCCACCTCTTCATCGACCTCGGGAAGGCCGAGGGGATCATGCCCTACCGCGAGCGCACTCCGGGCGAGGACTATCGTCCGGGAGATCCGGTCCGGTGCCTCCTCCTGCGCATCGAGTCCACGCCCAACGGCCCCGAGATCATCCTCAGCCGCTCCTGTGACCCATTCATCCACAAACTGCTCGAGCTGGAAATCTCGGAAATCGCCGACGGAACCATCGCCGTTCACAGCCTTGCCCGCGAGGCCGGCTACCGGACGAAGGTCGCCGTCGAGAGCCGGGAGCTGAATGTCGACCCCGTCGGAGCCTGCATCGGCGCCCGGGGCGTCCGCATCCGCAGCATCTGCAAGGAGCTCGGCAATGAAAAGATCGACATCCTGCGCTACTACCCGGACCCGGTCGAATTTCTCATCGAGGCCATCCGCCCCGCCATTCCCCGGAACATCCAGATCGATGAGCGGGACCGCCGTCTCACCTTTGAGGTCAATGAGGAAGACCTCGCCATAGCCATAGGGAAGCGGGGACTCAACGCCAAGCTCACCTCCAAGCTTATGAACTGGAAACTGAGCATCAACCGGACGGCGCCACAGGCGGATGTCGCCCTGTCCCAACGTATCCAGAAGGCGACCGAGGGACTCAACGGCATTCCGGGTATTTCGGATGAAATGGCCCAGAAACTCGTCGCCATCGGCATCACGGGCCTCGATGTCTTCGAAGGGGTCACCGCCGAGGATTTGCAATCCTCTGGATTTGGCTCCGAAGAGGCCGAGAGCATTCTCTCCTCCGTACAGGCCTTCCGCTCCCGAACAGCCGTGTAATGGGAAGACAGTTCTGGTTTCAGTCCTTGGCAACGGAAGTCATTGCCATCGCCGCTGTTTTCATCATTCGAGGAAGGCATGAGTATTAGGGTCTATCAATTGTCCCAGCAAATAGGCAAGACCAATAGGGAACTGATCGCCCTGCTGCAGGTGCGTGGCCTGCCCGTCCAGAGCGCCTCCAGCTCCATCTCCGAAGCGGAGGCGGAGGCTTTTCTGAAAACTCTAACTCCTGGGGCTTCGAAGCCGGAGCGCGGTGATGGCCACGGGGCTCCAGATGGACCCGGGTATCCGGGAGCTTCAAAGTCAGAACACGGGATTCCAAATGAATACGGGGTTCCAGGGGTTTCGAAGCCGGAGCACAGCGGTGGACACAGAATTTCAAAAGGGCCCGAGATTCCAGCCGCCCTAAAGCCCCTGAAGGGGGTTTTGCCGGCCGTGGATGGAGCTTTGCCGTCCAAAGATGGATCGAAAAAGGCAATGTCCGACGAGCCTCCTCCGGCCAAGGCCCAGCGAAAAGGGCCGAAAGCAGAGGCCGCAGAAGAACCGAAATCAAAAGCCGCAGAAGCCCATGCACCCCGCGGCGACGGCCCGAGCACAAGGGCCCTTTCGGTCACTAAAAATACTGTCCCTCCTGCACCGACGGCCTCATTTTCGGCTCCTGTGATGGCGACGGCATCAGGCACACCCTCCACCAAAGCAACTTCAAATCCAGGCGCTCCAGCTTCAAACATCCCGACAACGGCAACTTCGGCCATGGCCTCTACCGGAGCCGTTTCAGGTGCAAATGTTCCGGGTCGAAGCGCCCCAAGTCCAAGCGTTCCGACGGCGGCGACGGCCCATCGCGGAAAGCCGGCACCGCGGCCGCCGCTCTTTCACTTCGAGAAGAAACAGAGCCCTGCGGCGGAAGCCATGGTCTCCTTTTCGAACGAGCTAAAGCCCTTCGTCCATCAGCCCCGGAAGGAATCCAGGAGAGAGGCCGACCGGGAGTCCCATCCCAAAACTTTCCCTTCATCCACTGCGGCGAACCCTTCGCAGTCAAATCCTTCCATGCCTCCCCGTATTCCTCCGCTGCCGCCGAAGGCGTATAAAAGTCCGGCTCCCCTGCCCCCTCCGGAAGCCCATCCGCTGCCGGAGGAAACGGAGGTCGAGGCGGAAAAGCCGCTGAAGCTTCTGAAGACCCGGGTTCCCATCATCGTCCATGAGTTCGCATCGGCCATCGGACTCAAGCCCTTCCAGCTCATCTCCGAACTGATGCGCATCGGCCTGTTCGTCTCCATGAACCAGTCCATCGCGGAGGATGTGGCGGTGACGATGGCCAAGAAGTACGGCTTTCAGCTGGAAATCCGCCGGCGCGGCGAGGAGGGCGAGGCCCGCCGGGCGGAGAGGAGGGAGAAGAGCCCCGCCGTCGATATTTCCGCCAAACGGGAGCCCCGTCCGCCCATCGTCTGCGTCCTGGGTCACGTCGACCATGGCAAGACAAGTCTGCTGGATGCGATTCGCCAGACGAATGTCGCCTCCGGTGAAGCCGGTGGTATCACACAGCGCATCGCCGCCTACCAGGTCGAAGTGCAGGGAAAGAAGATCACCTTTCTCGACACGCCGGGTCATGCCGCCTTTGCGAAAATGCGCCAGCGGGGAGCGGACGTGACCGACATCGCCATTCTCGTCGTGGCCGCCGATGACGGCTTCATGCCCCAGACGGATGAGGCGCTGAAATGTGCCCAAAAGGCCGGCGTGCCCGTCGTCGTGGCGATCAACAAAATCGACCTCAAATCGGCCAATGTCGAGCGGGTCAAGCAGCAGATGCAGCAGCGCGGCATCGCGCCGGAGGACTGGGGCGGGGAAACCCTCTGCATCGGCATTTCCGCCGCCCAGAAGACCCACATCCAGGAGCTTTTGGAGCTGCTGCTCCTCCAGGCGGAAATGCTGGAGCTGAAGGCGAACCCCGAAGCCGGGGCCGAAGCGGTCATCATCGAATCCCAGATCGACGCCGGCACCGGCGTGGTCGCAACGGCCATCGTGCGGGAAGGTACCCTATCCGTCGGCACCGCCCTGGTCTGCGGCTCACAGCACGGCCGTGTGCGTTCCCTTTTCGACGACCATGGCCAGGCCATTCGGTCAGCCACTCCTTCCACGCCGGTGCGCATCACGGGCTGGTCGGCGGCCCCGGAGGTCGGCGGCATTGCCCGGGCCGAGAAGGACGAGAAGCGTGCCCGCCAGGCCGCTGCGGAAAATGCCCTGATCGAAAAGCAGTCGCGGGAAGAGGCATCCGCCGCCGCCCACGGCAAGAGCCGACAGGATGCCCTCGCCTCCCTGGGGACGGAATCCCAGGAAAAAGTGCTCCGGCTCTTCATCAAGGCCGACGTCCAGGGTAGTCTCGAGGCGATCCATCTGTGCCTGGACACGATTCACAGCGACAAGGTGCGGCTGGAGGTGCTCGACCAGTCCGCCGGTCTCATCGGCAAGCACGATGTCGAACGGGCCCATTCCTCCGGCGCCACCCTCCTGGGTTTCAACGTCGCCTACGATTCCGGCGCCGCGGCGCTCGTGAAAAACCTCGGGATTCCGGTCATCCGGCACGAGATTATCTACGAGTTGGTGGATCAGGTGCGCGAGGCGATGGTCGGCCTTCTGGAGCCGGAATGGAGCGAGAATTACCTGGGATCCGCCCAGGTGCGCCAGGTCTTTCAGCTCTCCAAAGGCGTCGTGGCCGGCTGCATGGTGACCGACGGCCGGATTCTGCGGGACAGACCCATCCGCATCCGGCGTGGACGGGAGACGATTTTCGAGGGGCGCATGGCTTCGCTCAGGCACCTCAAGGAAGACCTGGCCGAGCTGCGGGCCGGGCTCGAGTGCGGCCTACAGGTCCAGGGATTTTCCGCCTTCGAGGTCCAGGACGAGATCGAGTGCTACGAGCTCGTCGAACGGCGGCCCTCGCTTTAGCCGAAGGAGTTCGAAGCCCACTGGAAATTTAATTTCACATGCAGTTCCGGACAGAACGGGTCAATGCTCTCCTGCAATCCGCGCTCGGCGGCATTTTGAGAAAATATTACCGCGAGGAGGCGACCGCCATCACTCTGAGCCGCGTCGCAACTTCCCCTGACCTGCGGTACGCAGCCGTCACCGTCAGCCTTCTGGGCGATGAAGCGGTCCAGAAAAAGGCCTGGCGTTGGCTGCGGCGAAAGAAGTCGGAGCTGCGCCGGCGGCTCAGCCAAGAGGTGGTGCTCAAATTCTCACCGGAACTGCGCTTCGTCATCGACGATTCCCAGCAACGGGAGCTGCGGATCGCCTCCCTATTGGCGGAAATAGCCGATGAGAACCTGGTAGATAAGGACCAGATAGATGGGAATTTCAATCCCAATCCACCGGTAAATCCCACTCCACAAACATGATGAAACGACTTCCACTTCTGCTCACGGCCCTGCTGATACTGGGGCTCAATGCCTGCAGCTCCTCGCGCTCCAGGGAAACCGCCATCCCCTGGGCCCGGCCCAGTCCCTGGGAAGCCTCGCCCCTGCCGATGATGGGTGGGTTTTGAGGGAGGAGTGGTGCGGTTCTCGAGGCGAAAGCTCCGTGCTTTTAGGTGGTGTCGTCAAATCAGGCAGCAACCTTTTCCATCTTGCTCCACAATTCACCTGATAGATCCTGTCTCCCATGTTTCCTTTTTCCATTTTTTCTCCCTGCCTCTCTTTTCCTCTCCTTTCCTCTCTTTTTCCCTTGGTCCACCTTTTATTTGACGACGTCCTCTGGTCTGTGTGGCGCGATGGCCCCTTTGCGGAGCAAAGGCGGCGCAGCGCCTCTCGCTTTCGGCGAGAGGCGCTGCGCCTGGTGGGAGCCCGAACGCTCCGTTCGGGCTCTCACCGGCCATCGCGCCAAAAGACAAATCTTCCCACAGCGCCATACGGTGGAACGTGCCTAGGCCCACGGTGTTTTCTTTCGCTGTCTTTGGCACTGAGACGCCGGACGCTTCGCGCCCGGCGCCTCAGTGCGGCCCGCGCAGCGGGCGATTCCATTTGGAATCCAAAGACAGCGAAAACAAGAGATTCCCAATTCTCCCCAGCTTCCAGAATCCCTGGGGCCGCACGAGGTTTACCTGCCAAATCCCTGAAGACCTAAGAAATCCTCACGAGGCAGTGCGCCCCAGGATACGGAAGCGCCGGTGGCGCCGCTCCCTTCGCTCCTCGGCGGACCAGGCCGAGACCTCGGCCAGACATTTAGCTAATGCTGTCCTCACGGCTTCAAAGCTCTCGTGCGGATTCACATGGGCCCCTCCGGAGGCTTCGGGAATAATTTCGTCCGCCACTCCCCAGGAAACCAGATGTTCGGACGAGAGCCGAAGGGCCTCCGCCGCCGCAGGCGCACAGGAGCGGTCCCGCCACAGAATGACCGCACAGGCCTCGGGGGAGATGACCGAGTAACAGGCATGCTCCAGCACCAGGACGCGGTCGGCCACGGCGATGCCCAAAGCGCCACCGGAACCGCCCTCGCCGATCACGATGGCGATGATGGGGACGGAAAATCCCATCATTTCCCTCAAATTGGACGCGATGGCCTCGGCGACGTGGCGTTCCTCCGACCCGATGCCCGGGTAGGCCCCTGAGGTATCGACGAAGCTGAGGATCGGCAGACGAAACCTGTCGGCCAGCTGCATCAGGCGCAGCGCTTTTCTGTAACCCTCCGGCTGGGGAGAACCGAAGCGGCGCTTCAGCTTCTCCTGGGTCGTGCGCCCCTTCTGCTCCCCGATGAGCATTACCGGTTTCCCCTGAAAATAGGCCGGTCCGGCGACCATCGCGCCGTCGTCGCCGAAGTGGCGGTCGCCGTGCAGTTCCTGAAAGTTTTCGCAAAGCGCCCGGATGAAATCCAATGCCTGCGGCCGCTCCGGATGCCGTGCGAGCCGCACCTGCTCCCAGGCGCTGAGGGGAGGTGCCTTCATCTCTCCAATGGACGCCCCAGATGTCTTCCGAACGCAGGATTCGGGTTTTTCCAAAAACATTTTATCCGGACTCATTTCAGATCTCCAAGCGCAGAGCCTCCTTTCGCAAATCAGAAAGTCATCCAAGGGACGGAAAGGAGCCCAGCAACTGAAAAGTGGGGATGGGTTGGAATGGCCACACAGATTGAGCCCCTGGATCCTTTCCCCCACCGACGATTGACAGAATCCGGGAGGATAGCATCTCCTTCAAATATGTCTCATCCTCCTGCCAGCTGGAAGCTCACCCGGCGCCAATTGATCGCCGACGTTCCCATCTTCAAGGCCTACCGGGAGCACTGCATCCACCCGATGGACGGCCGAGAGGGCGATTTCTCCGTCCTGGAATGCCCGAACTGCGTCCAGGTCATCGCCCTGACACCGACGGAGGAAATCCTGCTCGTACAGCAGTTTCGCTTCGGAACCAAGCGCCTCTCGCTGGAACTCCCGGGCGGAATCCTGGAGCCCGACGAAGACCCTCTTGCCGCCGCCGCTCGGGAATTGCGGGAGGAAACAGGCTATGCCGGTCTTTACCCCGAGCTCCTCTCGACGATTTACCCGAATCCCGCCCTCATGACCCATCGGCTTTTCACGGTCCTCATCCGCCAATGCCGTTCCGTCGGCCCCCAGCAGCTGGACCCGATGGAGGAGATCCGCTGCCACTCCATCCCGCTGGAGAAGCTCTGGACCCACGTCCGCGACGGTCGCATCGACAGCGGCGTCACCCTCAGCGCGCTTTTCTCCCTAAAACTCCACCTGGAAGAGCACCCGGAGAGCTTCGGCAATTGCGTGTAGAGCTCCGCCGAGAAGAGCATCTGAGGAACTTCGGCAAGCTCGTGTAGAAGGCAGTTACTTGGAAGAGCTTCCGAAGGAAGTACTTCGGCGGCTACGTGCAGAAGACAGTTGTTCGCTGGGGTTTGGGCTGGCTTTGCCTGAAGGAAAAGGACTCTGTCCTTTTCCTTCAGGCAGCCCGCGCAGCGGGCACGATTCCGGAGGAATCGAAAGCCAGCCCCACACCGATCCCCCGCGGAGGACGAATGGCTTTTGGCGAATGACCATCGACGTCCGACCGCTCATTCCTCAGAATGGCTTTTTCCATCCCCCAGAGCATTTTCCCTCGAATGGGGCCCCAGGGGCGTTTTTCTAAAAATCCGGGGGTTGGTTCTGCGCTGTCTTTGCAGGAAGGGAATGGCCTTCCAGGCCATTCCCTTCCTGGGGCTCGCAAAGCGAGCTGAGCCCTGTGGGCTCCAAAGACAGCGCAGCAATTTCGACGGCGCAGCGACTTCTAGAGCGACTTCCAAAAAATCCGAGGCTTGCTCCCTCTTTGAAATTTGCCTTTTCTCGCGTAAAAGATAGACAGAAAACTACCTTCGGTGCCATGTCGAACGAAAGAGAGAGCCTGGTTCAAGTTTCCGATGGTCGGCCCATCGGCATCCTCGGCGCCGGCGTGACGGCGAGGGGCATCGTCCAATTCCTCAAGCGCCACGCCATTCCCTACGAGCTCTACGACCAAAATCCCTCGCTGGCACTTCCCTTCGACGAGGAACGGGCCCGGCGGCACCGCCTGATCCTCTGCAGTCCGAGCTTCCTCTCCCAACACCCCTGGGTACAATTGGCCGAGAAATCCGGCTGCCAATGCCTTCAGGAGTTCGACTTCGCCTCGCGCTTCACACGGGCCAAACTGCTGGGGGTTACGGGGACCAATGGCAAGACCACCACCGTCGCCTTCCTGGCCCACGCTCTCCAGTCCCTGGACCGGCGCAGCTTTACGGCGGGCAACATCGGCCAGGCCCTTTCGGGGCTTCTCGCCTCCGAATGTCCGCCGACCGAGGAGGACTGGGTCGTCTGCGAGATCAGCTCGACCCAGGCGGAGCACATGCGGAGCACGCCGCTGCAGGCGCTTCTCTGGACGAATTTTGCCCCCAATCACCTCTCGGAGCACGGCAGCCTGCGGCGCTACTTTTCGGCCAAATACCACCTGCTCTCCGCCCTGGAAACTCCGCAGTTCTTCTGCGGCGAGAGCGTGACCCGGCACGCGCGGAAATTCCGCCGTTCCCTGCCGGATTTCACCCAGATCTGCCCGCCCGTACGGGACGACCCGCGCTGGCGGGAAACCGTCTTCGAACTCGCCCCGCAGCGGGAGAACATCGCCCTCATCCAGGCCTTCTGGCGGCAACAATCCCTGCCCATCGAAACCCTAGTACGGGCGGCCCGCAGCTTCCAGCCCCTGCCCTATCGGCTCCAGCGCCTGGTCACTTTGGACAAGAGAACCTTCTGGAACGACGCCAAGTCGACCACTTTTGCCTCCACCATCGCCGCCTTCCAGCAGTTCCCATCGCCCGTCCTCTGGATCGGCGGTGGGCGGGATAAGGGAGAGACCAAAGAGGCCTTTTTGCGGGAGATCCGCCTCCACGTTGCCCATGCTTTCCTCATCGGCGAAGAGGGCGCCGTGCTCCATCCTCTCCTGCAAAGAAGGGGCGTGGTGGCCACTCTTTCCGGAACCCTCGAACGGGCCCTGTCGGAGGCCCTGGCCCATCCCCTGCTCGAGCCACGGGGCGACACCGTCCTCTTCAGCCCGGGCTATCCGAGCTTCGACCAGTTCAGAAATTTCGCGGAGCGCGGAAAAACATTTGAAAGACTCATTTTAAGTTTGTCATAAAAGCTCTTTGGATTAACTGTGTCCGGTGTTCCTTCATCATCTTTTTCTGCATTTCAAATGAAGTCTTTTACGCCTTATCGTTCGCTCAGACGGGGTTCTGTCCTGCTGCTCCTCTTGGGTCTGGGCGGATGTGATACCCTGCAGATGCCGTTCCGTTCGCAGGAAAAGGGGCCCCGGCCGGAGGACACACTCCCGCCGGCAACGGGTGCCGCTGTCCCTTCGACCCTGGTGGTATCCGCCCCGTCCCCCGCCGTGCGCGCGGAGCCCCTGCGTCCCATCTGGTACTATCCGGAGCCGGAGCCCCGGGAGGAAATCGCCCCACCGGCACCGGAGCCGAAAACCATCAGGCCACAGACGGACTACGTCGTTCGAAAGGGCGATACGCTCTGCGGCATCGCGCGCCGTTTCAAACTTTCCCTGCAGGAGCTCATCGAGGAGAACCATCTGGACAAGGGCGCACCCATCTACCCGGGCCAGAGGATCGTCCTCCCGGGCGTTCAGGCCGACGCTCTCGAGGTGCTGGCCGTCGACGGAAAGTACACGGTTCGACCGGGGGATACGCTCTTCAAAATCGCCCGGCGCCACGGCACGACGGTGGCCGCCCTCAGGAGCGTCAATCATCTCCGGAACGACCGCATCCTGGTCGGGAAGGTGCTAAAAATTCCGAGTCCGGCGGAAACGGCGGCGGCCCGTACCGCTTCCAAAAAGACCGAGTCCCCTAAAGACAGAAACTCTGCGCCCTTGACCCAGGCCTACAGCGACGCCAACGGGGTCTACATCGTCCAGCGGGGCGATTCCCTCTTCTCCATTGCCAAGAAGACCGGCACCACCTTCTCCGAGCTGCAGGAGCTCAACCACATCAGCAATCCGAAAAATCTCCAAATCGGGCAGAAGATCCTCATCCATCCGGCCAGCCCCTCGGCGGAGACGACCTTCACGGAAACGACTCAGGTCCTGGCGGTAGCGAGCAGTCCACCGGCTACGCCGGGCCATACGACCTCCCGAGCGCCTCAATCCTCCTACGCCAAGCTCATGGAGGACCCCGATTTCTTCAAGGAGGACATCGACGCGATTCCGGTCGTGCAGGTGCAACCCTAGGGGATGTCGTCAAATAAAAGATAAACAAAGGGAAATAGAGAGGAAAGACCTGTTAGACGAATTGTGGAACAAGATGAAAAGGGCGCTGCCGGATTTAACGGCACCCTCTGGGGAAATTCGTTCCAACAAGGGTGTTTAGTGGAAGTCTTGTTTTTTGGGGCCGGCTTTCGATGCCGGAGGCATCGGGCCCGCGAAGCGGGCCGCCCGGAAGGGAAAAGGCCGGAGGCCTTTATCTTCTCCGGGCAAAGCCGGCCCCCACCGGGGCGAGGCTCTTAGGGACTGTCATCAAATAAAAGATGGGCAAAGGGAAAATAGAGAAAAAGAGGGAATGGAGAATGGGCACCTAGGCGATATGACTGGACAGATGAGTTGTGGAACAAGATGAAGCGGCTGTTGCCTGATTTGACGACGACCTCTAGGGGATGAGCTTCGAACTTCTCTCGGGCGGCCCTTTTTTAAGAAAGAGGAAAAGGGAGTGCTTCTGTGTTCTGCTGGCACTGCTCCTGACCGTTACGGGCTTTGTCATCCTCTCCAGCGCCAGCCTGTCCTTTCTCCGGTCGAAAAACTACGCCCTTAAGCAGCTCGCCTGGTGGGGCTTGGCCCTGGGCGCCTTCGGCCTAACGGCGCTCATTCCAACGGAAAAGCTGAGAAAATCCCTCCCCTTCTGGGTCTGGCTCTCGTTCGGCCTCCTACTGGCGGTGCTGATTCCTGGTCTGGGAACTAAAGTCAACGGATCGCGGCGCTGGATTCACTGCTTCCTCCACATCCAGGTGTCGGAATTGGCCAAGATCGCCCTCATCCTTTGGCTTGCGGACTACATCGGGAAAAATGCGGAGTGGATGGACAGTTTCTGGAAGGGATTTTTCAAGCCCATCCTCTTCTGCTCCGTCTGGGCCGGCCTCGTCCTGGTCGAACCGGATTACGGCACCGCCGTCCTGCTCCTGGCCGTAGCCGCAACGCTGCTCTTTCTGGGTGGAGCCAAAATCAGGCACCTGCTCTCATCGGTCGCCGGTTTCCTATTGCTTTTCGCCCTGCTGGTGTGGCGAAATCCTCCTCGGCTCAAGCGCATTCTCTCCTTTCTCGACTTAGAGGGGAACCGCAGCGACGGCTCCTATCAGCTGTGGCAGGCCATACTCGCCTTTGTCTCCGGTGGGCCCTGGGGACGGGGCATCGGCCACGGGCGGCAGCAGCTCACCTATCTACCCGAAGCCCACACGGATTTCATCTACGCCGTACTGGTCGAGGAGCTGGGCTGCATCGGCGGGATGCTCATCATCGGCCTCTTTTCACTCCTCTTCCTGAGTGTTTTATCCGGTCTACGGCGACAGGAATCCATTTTCGCCCGCATCCTGGGTTACGGGGCCCTTTTTCTGATCATCTACCAATCCATCCTCAACATGGGCGTCGTCACCGCCTGCTTCCCGACCAAGGGCATTCCCCTCCCCTTCATCAGCTACGGGGGCTCCAATCTCATCACCGTCTATGTCCTGCTGGGGATTATGACCCATGCCCTTCGGCCGGAAGGCTCATCGAGCGAAGGAGATCCCGCAGACCCGTCGAGCGCTGGACGCTCCCTCGATTTCTGACGGCCGTCGCATAGGCCTTCGGGTCGCCGATGAGGAAGACCTTGTGGCGTCCGCGGGAAATGCCGGTGTAGAGCAGGTTGCGCTGGAGCATGACGTAGTGCTGAAAGAGCAGCGGCATCACGACGATGGGGAATTCACTGCCCTGGGATTTGTGAATGCTGATCGCGTAGGCCAGGGAAAGATCCCCGATTTCCGCTGCGCCCAGCTCGACGTCCTGCCCGTCGAAATCCACGACGACTTTCCTCTCCGAGGCTCGCAGCTCGCGGATAAAGCCGAGGTCGCCGTTGAAGATCCCCTTTTCGTAATTGTTGCGCGTCTGGATCACCTTGTCGCCCAGACGCAGGTGCATCCAGGGCACCTGTGTGCCCTCCCGGGCATAGAGCGATTGAAAGACCTCGTTGAAACGATTGATGCCCACACTGCCCCGGTAGAGGGGAACCAGGAGCTGGACGTCCCGCCGGGGACAGATCTCGTACCAACTCGGCAGGCAGTGCAGGCAGAGCTGCTTCGTCTTCTCGATGCAGTCCTCGGGTGAGTCCGCCAGGATGAAGTGGAAATCGTCCTTCGGCTGAACGGCCGACAGATCCGCACTGACCCCGCTTAGGGTCGTATCCCCGGAGATGATGGCATGGGCCACGTGCACGATGGAGCTCACGTCGTCCTGGCGAAAGACCTTTCGAAGGCGAACGACGGGCAGGATTCCGGATCGCATCAGGTCGCTGAGGACGTTGCCGGCCCCCACCGAAGGCAACTGGTCGCTGTCCCCGACGAAAAGCACGCAGGCGGTTTCCGGCACCGCCCGCAGCAGCGAGGCGGCCAGGCGCGTATCGAGCATGCTCATCTCATCCACGATGAGGTAGTCCACGTTCAGTGGGCAGCCCTCGTCGTGCCGGAAGTGGCGCTCCTCCGTATCCGTTCGGAATTGCAGGAGCTTATGGATGGTCTTGGCCGGAGTGCCCGTCGCCTCGGCCAGGCGCTGAGCCGCGCGGCCCGTAGGGGCGGCCAGGGCGACGGCGATGTGCTTCGCCCGCAAAATGGCGACCAGGGCGCGCAGCAGTGTGGTCTTACCCGTCCCGGGCCCACCGGTTAGAACCGATACCTTTTTCGTCAGCGCCGAGCGCAGACCGGCCCGCTGTTCCTCGGCGAAGACGAATCCCTCCCGCCGCTGGGCCCAGGCCACGGCCGCGTCCCCATCGATGCGCCCCAGAGCGGGAGATTTTCCCTGCAGAAGCCGTTTCAGGAGGAAGGCAATGGTCTCCTCGGCCACCTTGAAATGGGCCAGCTGCAGGCGGCCATTGGGCAGGAGATGGATTTTTCCGTACTGCTGCAGGAGGTCCAGCTGGGCCTCGATGAGCCCCGGTTCGACCTCCAGCAGATTCTGGGCCGTGCGCACCAGAGCGTCGCGCCCGAGGCAGGTGTGCCCCTGCATCTCCTCCATCTCGAAGCTGTGGAAGAGCCCGGCCTCCAGGCGTACCGAGGCTTCGTCCGGAATGCCCAGGTTCCGAGCCATGCGATCGGCCGTTTTGAAGCCGATGCCCGCGACCTCCCGGGCGACGCGGTAGGGATCCTTCTCCAGCACCGAGCGCGCCCGGTCGCCGTAGGTCTTGTGGAGCTTTTGGCAGAGCGATTGGGAAATCTCATAGCTCTGGAGGAAGATAAAGAGGTCACGCACCTGGGCCTGCTCCTCCCAGGCCCGGCGTATACGGGCCACCCGCCGTGCCCCGATGCCCGGCACCTCCCTCAGGCGACCGATGTCCTGGGACAGCACCTCGAAGGTCTCGGGGCCGAAATGCTGGACGATCCTCGCGGCATAGGATTTACCAATGCCGCTGGCAAAACCATGCGCCAGATAGCGCTCGAGGCCATATAAGTCCGACGGGGGCTGGACTTCGAAGGCCCTCACCTCCAGCCGGCGGCCGTAGGTGGGGTGTTCCTTCCACTCCCCCTCCAGGGAGAGCTGTTCTCCGCACTGGACGCTGGGGAAAGTGCCGCAGAAGACAACGGCCTCCCCCGGGGCCGTTCCCGATGGCCGTAGCCGGCCGACCATATAGGCATTTTCCTCACAGCGGAAGAGAATGCGTTCCAGACTACCCTGCACGACGACGGACATGGGAGGATTTCTTGTCAGTCTGGGTTCCCGCCCGCCTTCTTCAATCCCAAAGCTTGTAATAAGGCGAGGCTCCCTCGACTCTCTTGGGCCCGGTGTTTCTTTTCTGTCCGGCTTGTCCGATGACTCTTCTTTGCCCGGCTCGTCCGTTTTGTCTGGCGCCTTTGCGCCCGAGGGGGAGCGGGCTTTGGGTGGGTGGGCTGGGTGGGGCTGGCTTTCGATTCCTCCGGAATCGGGCCCGCTGCGCGGGCCGCCCCTATGGGGGGGTGGACATAGTCCACCCCCCCATAGGGGCAAAGCCAGCCCCAAGCCCGCGATCCCCCGCGGGCGCAGGCCCGCGCAGCGGGCGGGCGACTATTTGGGTCTGCCGTTGCGCCAAAGCTCCCG
>JAITKE010000003.1 GCA_031278595.1 Puniceicoccales bacterium | reverse complement strand
TGGTAATCGTTCCGCTGCCTTCCCGGCTTCGGGTAATCGCTCCGCCGCCGCCTTTGCTGTCCCGGGGCGGAAAACTTCGTTTTCCGCCCCAGGGACAGCGGCCCGCGCAGCGGGCCGGAGCCCCCTTCGGGGGCCAAAGGCGGCAGCAGCCCACCCGCCCACCCTGCCTAAAGGCCCCAAGGGCCTTTATGTGGAATAGACTAATCAAGAGCCCTCACCGTTCATCCGCTGGCAACGAAGCCCCGCCGTGGCGCCGTCCGTCCCAGGGCACGAAATTAGAAATGGAGGAGTCGGCTTCCCTTTGCCAGGCATCGTCCCAGCGGATGGAGGAGGCCAGCAAGGCCGCCGCCGGTCGTAGGTCGTAGTCCAGCGCTTCGTAGGCCGCCAGGGCCGGCGGAGGCAGGGCTTGGGTTGGAAAGCGCCGTGCCCCGGGCGGGAGTCCTTTTTCCGGCGAGAGTTTGAGCACTTCCCCTCCCTTCGCTTCCCAGAGCTCCCCCCGCCGCGGCTGGGCGAGCAGCGGGCATTTAGGCTCCAGCCGCGAGGCGATCTGGAAACCGTTGTAGTGCCCCACCGGCACGGAGCGATGGGCCGGCAGGGTCTTCCAAACCCGGATCATCATCAGAACACTGTGCAGGCCCAGCGTCCCACCGGGACCGGAGTTGTAGACGAAACCAGCCCAGGAAAATCGGGGAAAACAATCCCGAATCGGCCCCCACAGCGCCTCCGCCCGGGCCTGGGGAAAGCGCTCCAGGCGCAGCCATCGGCCGTCCTCCAGAACCCCCATCTGGGGAAAGATCGTGGCGGCGTCGAGGCAGAGATAGGGCCCGTCGCTCATCTCAGCCCAGGCCCAGCGTACGCCGGCACAGCAGCGACTTCCAGAGTCGGTAGCGGCCCTCGTCCGACAGGACGTACTGCCTTCCATCGGAGGATTTTTCCAAAAACCCGCGCCGCAGGTTTTCCTCCGCCCAGAACTCCTGCTCCCGATGGAGCGTTTCCAGGAGATGGGGAGCTTCCCATGCCTCACAGATAACCCCCAGCCGCTGCAGCCGCCGCCGGTGCCGCCGCAGCAGGGCCTGGGGAGAGGCGAAGCCGTAGCGCTTGAGCCGCCAGGCCGCCGGCACCCATCCGCCCAGGGGCAGCTGCCCATTGTTCGTCACCAGCCACTCCTTCTCCCCCACCCGCGAGCTCAGCGCGCACTGCAGCTGCCGAATCCCCCGGGGGCCCATGTGAAAAAAAACCTCCAGCCGGATCCGCCGACTGGCGTCCAGCAGGACCACGTTCAGCACCAGCGGAGTGCCGAGGAAGGACAGGCGAAAACATCCGGCATTCTGGAAATGCTCGCGGCGGAAGTAGTTCCTCAGGGCGCGGAAGCGCCAGTGGATGGGCCAGGAAATTTTTTCCTTTATCGCCTCGTACCGCAGGACGGCGGGCCACTGCTGGGCCTGTATTCGCCCCGTCATGGCCCAGAGGATGATGCTCTCCAGGAGAAAAACCGTGGCGAGGACGAGGGCCAAGGACACCGCCCAGTCCATACGGCCCTCCGACCCGGCGTGGAACAGGATGCTCAGGAGCCCCAGTCCGCTGAGGCGCAGGGCCACGCGGCCGCCCCAGAGGAGCCAGGGGTTCCAGAAGCACTCCCGCAGCAGCAGGGCGATCCCCAGGGCCATCAGGAACAGCATGAGTCCGTGTAGGTGAAACAAATCCATGGGCTTTCGTCTATCAGAAGGGATGATGGACCGCTTTTCGACTTTTATTTTTTCCAAAAATCCCAGACTCCGCCTCTTCCCCTCGGACCGCCAAAGCCTAAGCATTTCGCGTCACATGTCCATCCATCCTCCACTGCTGCAGTACCGGAGAGCCCGCGAAGGCGACGCCGTGACGCTATCGGTCCGTGGGGACTGGACCCTCCGGGCCCCCCTGCCCCCCTGGGAGGAGACCCGCGCCTATCTGGAGGCGGCCGAGCTGCCGGCCCAGGGCATCGTCCAGCTGGAGACTCGGTCGCTCGGTCGCTGGGATTCCTCCTTCCTCAGCTTCGTCCGCCAGCTGCGGCGGTTCTGCCAGGAGCGCCAGTGGCAGCTGTGCCCTCGGGAACTGCCGGACAGCGTGGGAAAGATCCTCGATGGCATCGTGGCCTCCCCCGCCCGAATACCGACGGCGGCGGTTTCGTTCTCCCTGAAAAAACTCCTGGGCCGGATCGGGCGTCCCTTCTACGAGGTTCTGGACTTCATCGGCCGCATCTACCTCGGCTTCGGGAAGTGCCTGCGCGGCCAGAGGGTCTTCCAGTGGCCCGACTTTTTCAGCCACCTGCAGCAGGTCAGCGTCGAGGCCCTGCCCATCGTCGCGCTGATCAGCTTCCTCGTCGGGCTGATTTTGACCTTTGTCAGCCTCATCCAGCTCGAAAAATTCGGGGCAGGCATCTACGTCGCCGACCTGGTCGGCCTGGCCATGGCCCGGGAAATGGGCTGTCTCATGACCGGGGTCATCCTATCCGGCCGGACGGCCGCCGCCTTCGCCGCCACCCTGGGCACCATGAGGGTCAATGAGGAGATCGACGCGCTGGAGACCTTTCAGATCCCGGCCGTGGATTTCCTGGTCATCCCGCGGATCCTGGCCACGGTTCTGGCCCTGCCCGCCCTCTGCCTCTTCGCCGATTTCATCGGAATCCTCAGCGGCTTCTGCGTCGCCTGGGGAGTGGCCGGCATCCATCCGCTCCTCTACCTCGCCCAGACGAAGCGCGCGCTCGCCCTGAGCCACATCCTCATCGGCCTTATCAAGAGCGCGTTTTTCGGCCAGATCATCGCCGTCGTGGGCTGCTACTACGGCCTCCGGAGCGGGCGAGATGCCTCCTCCGTCGGCCTGGCCACCACCTCCGCGGTGGTGGCCAGTATCACCTGGATCATCGCCAGCGACGCACTCTTCGCCCTGCTCCTCTCCCTCCTGGGCCTCTGAGCTCCCGGAAAGAGCAGCCTCGGGCCGAGGGACTGGTGGTGTTCACCTCGGTAGACACCGAAAGCATTGGATCTCGTCTCGGTGGGCGCCGAGCGCGCTAGGGCTCGTTTTTTGGGTGGGCGTCAAGTGCTGGAGGTCATTGGTGGGGCGCCGTCTTTGCCCGGAGGGCGGGAAGCCCCCGCTTCCCGCCCTCCGGGCGGCCCGCTCCGCGGGCGGAGCCCCGGTGGGGCTCCAAGACGGCGCCCACATAGACCCCCTCACCCCAACTCGTTCCCATTCAGGCTCCCAATGGCTGAGTTGCGCCCGCCTCCGACCCCTCGGCTCCGTTCAGACCTCCGCCGGAGGAATTTCACTCAGCTCCGGCCCCTCGGCCTCTTGGCCTGCGTCGGCCTCATCGTCGCCCCAGAGGAAGCTCCGCTTCTCCCCCAGCCTTTTTCCTGACGCATCCTGCAGCTGTACGCACCAGGCCGCCACATCATCGGGCTGTTGGAGCGAGGCGTCGTCCGTAACGCCGAGGTAGAGCTCGCCGGCCCACTGCGGCCGTGATGAGCCGAAGTCGAAGCACCGCTCCCGTACCTCGAGGCTGCCGCGGCGGATATATTTCAGCACGGCGCAGCCATAGGGTTTTTGGACGCACAGGGGTTTCGAAAAGCGCAGCACCCAATAGAGGCCCCCACGGCGGGCCCCATCGCTCCGTAGCGCCCAGCGCCCCTCCGAATCCCGACGGCCCGTCAGCCATTCCGTCAGGCTGCGGAAATCGTTCTCCAATCTGTGGAGAAGGATGACGTCGAAGGAAATATCAGTGGGTGGG
>JAITKE010000058.1 GCA_031278595.1 Puniceicoccales bacterium | reverse complement strand
GTGGGGCTGGCTTTCGATTCCTCCGGAATCGGGCCCGCTGCGCGGGCCGCCCCGAGGGGGTGGAGCATGTCCACTCCCTCGGGGCAAAGCCAGCCCCAAGACCGCTATCCCCCTCGGGCGCAGGCCCGTACAGCGGGCCCCGGAGCCCTTCAGGGCTCCAAAGGCGCCAGATCCTGCCACGGGACGGCACTGCCTCCTACCCCAGACCTCTCTCGAGCCTCCCGTCAATGGGGGAGGAGGAAAATTTTCTCCCACGACAAAAAAAACTTCTCCGTTCTGCATCCTTGGCAAAAGAATTGCTACTATATTAAGCGATAACCAACAAAAGGAATCCTATGGCAAAGATACTGGGCATTGATCTGGGGACGACCAACTCCTGCATGGCCGTGATGGAGGCGGGCAAGGCGGTGGTCATCCCGAATTCCGAGGGCGCCCGCACGACCCCGTCGGTGGTGGCCTTCACCAAAACCGGTGAGCGACTGGTGGGCCAGGCGGCCAAGCGGCAGGCGATCACCAATCCCAAAAATACGATTTTTTCGGCCAAGCGTCTGATCGGGCGCCGGTACAACGAGATCAAGAAGGAGATCGAAGGCCTGCCCTACAAAGTAGTGGAGGGCAAGAACGGCGACGCCTGGATCGAGTGCGAAGTGGGCGGGAAGACGGAGCGATTTTCACCGGAACAGATCTCCTCGATGGTGTTGGCCAAGTTGAAGGCCGATGCCGAATCCTACCTGAGTGAAAAAGTCACCCAGGCGGTGATCACCGTGCCGGCCTATTTCAACGACGCCCAGCGGCAGGCGACCAAGGACGCGGGCACCATCGCCGGACTGGAGGTGCTCCGGATCATCAACGAGCCGACGGCCGCCTCCCTCGCCTACGGCCTCGAGAAGAAAAAGGAGGAGAAAATCGCGGTCTACGACCTGGGCGGTGGTACCTTCGACGTCTCCGTTCTGGAAATCGGCGACGGTGTCTTCGAGGTCAAGGCCACCAACGGCGACACCCATCTGGGCGGCGATGACTGGGATAAATGCGTCATCGACTGGCTGGCGGAGGAGTTCAAGAGGACCAACGGCATCGACCTGCGAAGTGATCCCATGGCCCATCAGCGCCTGAAGGAAGAAGCGGAAAAGGCGAAGATCGCGCTGTCCTCCACCCAGCAGACGGATATCAACCTACCTTTCATCACCGCCGATGCCAGCGGGCCGAAGCATTTGAACGTAAGCCTGAGCCGTTCCCAGCTGGAAAAGATCTGCGACGCGCTCTACCAACGGACGGTCCAACCCTCGCTAAACTGTCTCAAGGACGCCGGTCTGACGAAGGACGACATCCACGAACTGGTGCTGGTGGGGGGCATGACCCGGTCGGCCAAGGTCATCGAAACCGCCCGGGAGATCGCCGGCAAGGAGCCGCACCAGGGGGTCAATCCCGACGAGGTGGTGGCGATCGGTGCCGCCATCCAGGGCGGTGTACTGAAGGGTGACGTCACCGACGTGCTTCTGTTGGATGTCACTCCGCTGACCCTGGGAATCGAGACCGCCGGCGGGGTGTCGACACCGATGATCGAGCGTAACACCACGATTCCGACCAAGAAAACCCAGGTTTTCTCCACCTACGCGGACAACCAGACCGCCGTCGACGTCCGGGTGCTGCAGGGGGAGCGGCCCATGGCCCGGGACAACAAGGATCTGGGGGACTTCCGCCTGGACGACTTGCCCATTGCCCCACGCGGAGTGCCGCAGATCGAGGTGACCTTCGACATCGACGCCAACGGCCTCCTCAAGGTCACGGCCAAGGACAAGGGCACCGGCAAGGATCAGCACATCACCATCACGGGGGCCTCCGGCCTGTCCGAAGAGGAGGTGGAGCGCTTCCGCAAAGAGGCGGATCAGTATGCCGAGGAGGACCGGAAGAAGAAGGAGCGGGTCGAGATCCGCAACACGCTCGACTCCACCGTCTACCAGACCGAGAAGCAGCTCAAGGATATGGGAAGCAAGCTGCCGGAGAAGATGCGCCAGGAGGCGGAAGCGGCTGTGGAGGAATCCAAAAAAGTTCTGGAGAACAACGACGCATCCGCGGAAGAATTGCGCTCGGCCTACGAGAAGGTGATCACGAAATTTCAGGAGATGGCCCGAGAAATCTACAAAGACCCGAGCGCGCCCCCACCCCCTCCACCGGCCGAGAAGCCCTTTGCCTTCGAGCACGACCAGAAAGACACGGCCAAGGCCGCCGGGGCGGAGGACTCGGACAAGGTAGTCGACGCCGACTTCGAGGTGGTCGACGGAAAAAAGTAAGAACCCTACGCACACATTTTTTCAACCCAAATAATCAAAAATCGATGAGACTATGAGCATAAAACCCTTAGGAAATCGTCTCCTCGTCAAGCAGATCGAGGAGAAAGAACAGGTCAAAGGCGGGATCATCATTCCGGACGCCGCCAAGGAGAAGTCGCAGGAGGCTACGGTGGTGGCGCTCGGAACCGGTGGTCGCGATGAGCACGGTCACGAAATCACGTTTGAAGTGAAGGTCGGCGACCGTGTGCTGATCAGCAAGTATGGCGGTACGGAAGTCAAGTACGGTGACGAAACCTACATGCTTCTGCGCCAGGATGATGTCATGGCGGTCTTCACCGAGACCAAGGCCTAAACCAAATTCCTTCGTTTAACCTAAATTTATAAGAATTATGGCAAAACAACTCATATTTGACGAGGAAGCCCGCAAGAAGGTATTGGAGGGGGTTTCCAAACTGGCCAGGGCGGTCAAGGTCACCCTGGGACCCAAGGGCCGGAACGTGCTCCTGGAAAAAAAGTTCGGAGTTCCGGGCATCACCAAGGACGGGGTGACCGTGGCCAAGGAGATCGAGTTGAAGGATCCCTACGAGAACATCGGGGCCCAGATGGTACGGGAGGTGGCGTCGAAGACCTCGAACAGTGCCGGTGATGGGACGACGACGGCGACGGTTTTGGCCGAGTCCATCTACCGGGAGGGGCTGAAAAATGTCTCGGCCGGGGCCAGCCCGATCGCGGTCAAGCGGGGCATCGACAAGGCCGTCGAAGTCGCCGTGCAGGAGCTAAAAAAAGCTTCCAAGAAAGTGGAGACCTCGGAGGAAATCCGGCAGGTGGCCACGGTTTCAGCCAATTGGGACACCGAGATCGGTCGGATCATCGCGGAGGCGATGGAGAAGGTCGGCAAGGACGGAACGATCACGGTCGAGGAGGCCAAGAGCATCGAGACCTCGCTGGAGGTGGTCGAGGGCATGCAGTTCGACAAGGGCTATCTGAGCCCCTACTTCGTGACCAATGCCGACGGCCAGGAGTGCGTGCTGGAAAATCCCCACATCCTCATCTACGAGAAAAAGATCACTTCACTCAACGACTTGCTACCTCTACTCCAGAGTGTAGCCCAGAGCGGCAAGCCGCTCATGATCATCGCCGAGGATGTGGAGGGCGAGGCGTTGGCGGCCCTGGTGGTGAACAAGATCCGCGGCACCCTGCATGTCTGCGCGGTCAAGGCCCCGGGCTTTGGGGATAGGCGTAAGGCGATGCTGGAGGACATCGCCATCCTGACCGGCGGGCGCTTCATCACCGAAGACCTAGGCATCAAGTTGGAGAACATCAAGCTGGATGACCTCGGCCGCGCCAAGCGGGTGACCATCGAGAAGGAGACCACCACCATCATCGAGGGGGCCGGCAAGTCGGACGACATCCAGGCGCGCGTCAAGCTGATCCGCCACCAGATCGAGGAGGCGACTTCCGACTACGACCGCGAAAAGCTCCAGGAACGCCTGGCCAAGCTGTCCGGAGGAGTGGCCGTCATCAGCATCGGGGCGGCGACGGAACCGGAGATGAAGGAGAAGAAGGACCGCGTCGACGACGCGCTGCATGCGACCCGAGCGGCGGTCGAAGAGGGTATTCTCCCCGGTGGTGGAGCGGCTCTGATCCACGTCATCCCCACCCTCGACGCCCTGAAGCTGAGCGGTGACGAGGCCATCGGAGTCGCCATTGTGCGTCGGGCCATCAAGGCCCCGCTCTACCAGCTCTGTGAGAACGCCGGCGCGGAAGGCGCGCTGGTCATCGACCAGGTGCTGAAGGGCGACAGCCACTACGGCTACAACGTCGTGAGCGAGAAGTGCGAGAACCTGCTCAGTTCCGGCGTCGTCGACCCGACCAAGGTCACGCGTACGGCGCTGCAGAATGCGGCTTCGGTAGCCAGCCTGCTTCTCACGACCGAGTGCATCGTCGCCGAAGTTCCGGAGGAGAAGAACGCCTGCGCCCACGGCCCCGGCGGCGGTATGGGTGGCGGCATGGGAGATATGATGTAAGGCGATAAGCTTTCCATAACATCTCTAGAGAGTTTCTTTATCCATTCCTTCAAGCGAAGGGCCTTCTTCGGAAGGTCCTTTTTATTTTTGCGTTTCCATTATTCTTATTTTTGCGCTCCTTAAGTTGTCCCACCGGCGGACTCGGCAAAATATAAAAGCCGCGAACAAAAATATAAAAGCCGTAAAAGACAGGGTATTTTTGCCCATCGTTTGATCCTTTTTTTTCGAAGGCCAGTATACTTCCCCCACGGGCCAATCAGGGCCTTTCGCTAACCTTAATTGTACTTATTATGAATACTAAAATGAGAAAATTAATCTTCAGCTGCGCCCTCTGCTGCAGTTGTTTGTGGTTTCCGGCCTCGGCGTTTGCGGACTGGGCTTTGGAAGACATCTTGCACGAAATTATAAGGCGGAGCGCAACAATAGGGATTACAACCTACGAAAGAGGACCGGAACCTCCCAAAAGAGACCTTACCCATTACGATTTGGAAGTGGTCGGGGTGCTTAAAGAAATAGAAGAAATGATACGAGAGAAAAATGCTATGCTCGAAAGGGATAGACAGGATCCACGCTCTCGTCTTTCGCCAATGGAAGGAGGATATCGCTGCATCTCACCAGAACAAGATTTTGATAATTTTGTCAATTCTGTCTATAAAAAATATCGAGAGGCCTGTTATGCGATCCGAAGAGGAGAGCGCCAAAAAATTCACGTGGAATAGAAAAAAAGGAGGGTCTTGCCCTCCTTTTTTGTTGACAAGACCTGTGCCATCAAAACCCTCCGTCTTATGGCTAGAGGATATGGTCTTGGGATACTGGGGATATTCTGCGTTTCGGGTCTCTCTCTTTGGGGTGGCCCGGGAATAGGAAATGAAGCGGCAGGGGAAGAATCTCAGGATGGCGTAGTATTGTTGCAACGCGGGGTGGATGCATACTTAGAGCCACTGGATATTTTCCTTTTTCCCAAAATAGCTTTTCTGCAATATACGGCCCGTCGTGATTACGCAACGACGGATGATCCTGAGTTAGCCTTCTACTGGAAGAACGAGCGATGTGATAATTTTTTAGAGCATCTTGCCGAAATGAGAATCCTTATTCAGGGGCTCACGGAAGAAATGGATACTCTCCTGGAACTTGCGCAAGCGGTCAGGGACGAGCCGTGTGATCCAACACCCCAGAGTCAGAATCGTATCCGAAATGCCCACCAAGCGGTTCAAGGTACTCATCAGAGGATAGACGCCCAGAATGCTGCCCGATTGCACCAGGGACGAGAACGTTATCGCGCTCATCTTGCCGCTCGAGGGAATTAGGGTTCGTGAATATTCGCTTTCCGTTGACAAACAAAACCATCATGGATTCAATCTCCGCTACTTATGATGGGCAGAAACTTATGGATCGCGGCGGGGATGGTGGTGCTTTCGGGGCTCCCCCCTGACAGGTACTAGGCAAACTCAGGCCCCAGAAAATCCCGAAGAGCTGAGAAATTCCGAGGAACTCAGGGAGCTCAGCTTTCTGGAGAGGCTCAGAGAGGAAATACCAGATACTACCGTTGGCTGGGATAGTCATCGGGTAGAATACCTGGAGACACAAGGAAGAATCGATGTCCTATTAACCTTGAAAAGAGAGCCAGATGACATCTGGAATATTCCTTTGCATTGCCAAAGAATTTGGTCGCTCGTTTTTCGAGAGATGGAGAATATGGAGCGCTTCGCTGTGGGGCATTGGGGAAGAAACAGGGAGAGTATTAGCCTTGGAAATCCAATACAGGTATGGCATACCGATTTTTATTAAAACATGGATTCGGGAAAGAATTCAAGATGAAAACGACCCCTATTTCCCTGATGAAGAAAGAGTCGTATACTATATTCAAGAGCTGAGCAACGAAAAGCTACAAGAGCTATTAGAGCAACTAGTAGACCGACGGGATGTGTTCGGTAATGTTTCTCTTGCTCCGGGAGAAAGAGAAAACATCATCAACACAATGACAACAACTCGAGTCGACCCACACAATAATAACGCAGGCTAGCCAATTTTCCTTAACAGAAGCGCCGTAAATTCTTTCGGATATTTATTTTAAATTTATTTTAATTTCACCTTGTTTCGCCAAAAGGAACTCTCGCGCGGAGCTTCTTCTTATTTTTGCGCTCCATTAAGTCGTTGCCCCCACCAGCGTACTAGGCTCATTCAAACTTGACAAAAACCTTTTAATTTAAAAAGTTCAACTTTCGTTTTTCACTGGGAAATAATGATCATGGACATTAGAAAAAATCTAGTAATAATCTCAGCGACACTGGGACTTTCATCTTCTGCTTATCAACTGGAGGCGGCGTCTTTGGCGGAACTGCAGGAGCGCTTCGCGGCCTATGGCGTCACGCTTCGGGGAGAGCTGGGAGAACAAGCGAGAGCCATTCACCAAGAGCTCGCCTTTTGCGCGAGAGTAGAAGAAAGAGACCCTTGGAATTTATTCGAAACAGAAATGTTGAGACGCTATCCATTTTTTAAAGAATGTACAGGCCCCACAGGAATCAATTTTCCGCTGCAAGTGCCGTCGGGAACGCCTGTGTTTACGAAAAGCCAATGGCGGGTAAGATGTGGCCCTATTCTATTGGATCGCCTGGAGAAGATAAAAAATTTGGCAAAAGCGGAGGATATTCCTACCGGCCTGCGGGAAGAGCTCCAGGGTTTTCTCCAGGATGCGACGGCTTTTATCCAAGCCCTTCACGAAGGGAATCAGCGCGTCCTTCGTGAAGAAAAGGAGGAAAGAGAAAAACAACGGAAACCGTTTAATCCCGAAGAGTATACAGCCGGAATACCGGATGATCTCAAAGAGGTTGCCATCCATTTGCAGAACACTGAGCGCGACACCTCGGGTTTCTGGATGGAGGAGGAAATGCGTGAAAAACACAAGCAGTTCATAAAGTGGAACATAAATCAACCGCTCATTCCCTACCTTCCCGATGAGGCGGATCGGGAGCAATTCTTTGAGACAAGTAGAAACCTTCAGGCTGAAGTTGTTCGGGGTCTGCAATGACCGGAGAGGGCCCTGTTTTTTGCAACCCAACTGCGGTCTCTTCCCCAAACACCTCGAGAGTTGCCATTTTCGGGAATTCTTTTTAACCCCTACCCTTTCGGCGAATAACTCCCTATCTTTTTTTTGGGGCCGGCTTTCGATGCCTCCGGCATCGGGCCCGCGGAGCGGGCCGCCCGGAGGGGAAAAAGGCCTCCGGCCTTTTCTCCCTCCGGGCAAAGCCGGCCCCCGCACAAAATCAGCGAGGTCGTTCCAAATTTCCCCCACCAGAAAGTTCCCGACAAAACCTCTTTGAAAAAAGATTTGCTTCGGTGGGGGAGCCCCCTAGGGTGAGGGGAGGATTTCCGCATGCCCTTGCCCATAGAACTACGCGAGGAAATCGGGCGTCTGCGCTCGCGGCTGCAGGCCCTCCGGGGATTTCTCCAGGTCCAGGAGCAGCGGGAAAAAATCGCGGAGGCGGAGGAAAAAATGGCCGCACCCGCCTTTTGGGCCGCGCCCACAGCAGCCCAGGAACTCATCGCCGAACTGCAGTCGCGGCGCTCGGCCATCGCCGAATTCCTCTCGCTGGAAAAAAAAATCGAAGAGTTGCAGCTACTGACGGAACTGCTGGAGGCGGAGGATGAAGCGTCGGTGGATACGGAGAAGCACGTGGGGGAATTGCGGGAGGAGCTCCTGCGCTGCTCCGCCGAGATGGATGCCCTGGAGCTCAGCTCTTTTCTGAACCAGCCCCACGACCGCCGCCCCGCCCTGCTGACAATCCACGCCGGCGCCGGTGGAACGGAGTCCTGCGACTGGGCGGAGATGCTGCTGCGGATGTACCAGCGCTGGGGAGAGCGGCGCGGGTTCGGTCTGGAGATCCAGGACCTTCAGGGGGGAGAGGAGGCGGGTCTCAGCCGCGTGAGCCTGAGGATCACCGGCCCCTATGCCTACGGTTACGCCAAGGCCGAGCGCGGCGTCCATCGCCTCGTGCGCATCAGTCCCTTCGACGCGAACCGCCGTCGTCACACCTCCTTCTGCTCGGTCGATGTCATCGCGGAGATCGAGGATGAGGCCGAGCTGGAGATCCGCGAGGAGGAACTCCGCATCGACACCTATCGCTCCAGCGGCAAGGGCGGCCAGCACGTCAACCGGACGGAATCGGCCATCCGCATCACCCACCTGCCGACCGGCCTCGTGGCGACTTGCCAGAACGAGCGTTCCCAGTACAAGAACAAGGCCTCCGCCATGAAAACCCTGCGCTCCCGCCTCTACGAGCGCCTGGAGGACGAGAAGCGCAGCGCCATGGAAAAATTTTACGGCGAGAAGGGGGAGATGGGCTGGGGCTACCAGATCCGAAGCTACGTCCTGCAGCCCTACCAGATGGTCAAGGACCTGCGCACCGGTGTCGAGACGAGCGACGTCGCGGGGGTACTGGATGGCAATCTCGATGGCTTCATCGCCGCCTGGCTACGGGCCGGCCGGCCTCGGGCCCGCCAATAGATTTCTTCTGAAACGATGATGAGGCGATATAAAGAGAGAGTAATTTTGAGGGGTAAGTATGAGATATTTGAGCTTAAAAGATTTATCGACGGAAGAATTCATCGTTTCAAAAGAAGTCTAATGAGGAGGAATATCCCGTGCGCCTCATCTCCTGGAATGTCAATGGCCTGCGCTCCGTCCTGAAAAAGGGATTTTTAGAGCATCTGTCCTCCTGGAAGGCCGATATCCTCTGCCTGCAGGAGACGAAGGCCTCCCGCGAGATCATGGAGGAACTCCTGCCCACGCTGAACCTGCCCTATCCCGTCCGCCACTTCCACTCGGCCGAGCGCCGGGGCTACGCCGGGGTGGCAATCTTTTCCCAAAGGGAGCCGGAAAGGGTCTTCGTCCCGGAGGCCCTTGCCCGCTGCAGCAGCGGCGACGAGGGTCGGGGATTGATTCAGGACTACGGGGATTTCTACGTCGTGACGCTCTACGTGCCGAATTCCGGCGAGGGGCTGCGGCGGCTGGATTTGCGCCAAGGCATCTGGGATCCCGCTTGCGCCGCATTTTTGAAGGATTTGGCCGCGCAGAAGCCCACCATCGTCGGCGGGGATTTCAACGTGGCTCACCAGGAGATCGACCTGGCCCGGCCGGAGCAGAATCGCGGGAATGCCGGCTTCACGGATCCGGAACGGGAGGGATTTGCCCGCATCCTGCGGGCAGGCTTTGTGGACAGCTTCCGCCATCTCCATCCGGAGAAACGGGGAGCCTACAGCTGGTGGTCGCTGCGGACGGCTGCCCGGGCCCGTCACATCGGCTGGCGCATCGACTACGTCCTGATCAGCCGGAACCTCTGTCCGGCCCTGCGGGACGCCTTTATCCTCGAAGATGTTTTGGGCTCCGACCACGCCCCCGTCGGCATCGAGCTAAACTTGTCTTGACGGGGAGATTTTTAGGGCTAGCCTAACGGCCATCGGTTTGGATGGGATAATCGGTCCCGCAGGGATGCGGCTCTTCCATCCTCGATGGGATGATGAAGAGAGTGTGGAAGGAGGAGGGTGGGCGTCTGGAGAAGAGGCTCCTGTGCTGGTTTTTCGTCGCCCTGCTGTCCTTTGTCTACGTCCAGATAGTCGATGGGGAGACGGCTCCTACGGGAGAAGGCCTTGCCCTCTCTCCGGCCCCATCGGGAGCTGTACCTCTCTCATTAGGCAGTGCCGTTCCGGAAAAATCCCCCGCAACACCGCCTGCCGGGGCTTCGCACCTCTCCCTGGCCTCTGCCCCGAGTGCTTCGGCATCTTCCCTAGTCTCCGCTTCAGATGCGCCGGTGGCCGAGCCCTTCTCCAGAACCCTGCGGATTGCGGTTTTTCTGTGGCGCGGCGAGACGGATGCGGAACGCTCATTTTACCAAAAGCTTCGGGAGCTGGGCTACGAGGTCAGCTGCGATGTCTTCGATGTTCACCAGAGTTTAAAGGAGGTCTTTCAGATTTTGGACCATCGGTTCGACCCAAAGCAGTACCAGTACGTCTATGCCTTCGGCAGCCAGCTGGCGCTCATCCTGAAGCGGCACCTGCGCAATGAGGTGCCTCTGCTGTTCAACGCGGTGAGCTTTCCGGAGGAATCCGGACTCGTCGTGGGCCTGCGGCAGACTCGGGAGAACACGAGCGGTTTCACCGCCTCGATGCTGAACATCACCGGGGGGAATACCTCCGGCATTCGGGTTGTGAGCGACATTCGGGTGCAGCTGGAGTATGTGAGGACGCTCTTCCCCTTCGAGCGCCTCTGCGTCTGGATCAATCCCCAGGACTTGGGTTCGGTGGAGAGTCTGAAGCAGCTGGAAGCCCTGGCGGCGGAGTTTCAATTCCAGGTCTTCGGCTACCGCATCCCCAATGAGGACGCATTGCGGAATGCGTCGAAGCTGCTCGGCGAAGGGCATTTCCCCATCAAGTGCGATGCCATCTGGATTCCCTCCGCTTCGCTGTTCGTAAAAAATGCCAAGGTCTTGGGACAGATGTTCCTGAAGGCCAAGGTGCCGGCCATCACCGAGGCACTGGCCGTGGTGGAGGAGGGCGCGCTGATCGCCGTCGCGCCGGACCATTCGCAGACCGGCATTCGGCTGGCTGAAATGCTGGACCAGCATAGGCGGGGGCGAGATCTGCAGTTCATTCCGGTCAAGTATCCGGAGCCCCAGGTCTGCATCAATAAAAACGCGCTGAGGCAATTCGCCCTCTCCATCGCGGATAAGCCGAAGGATTTTCTGAAGAGGGTCCACTACGTGCAGACCAGTCTTCCGGAGGCGGAGCCGGAAAATCCCGCCGGAGTCCCCGTCGACATCACCCTCTTCTCCGAGCAGAACGGCTGAGTGCCCTCCGGTTTTGCGGCCCGGGTGAGAACGGCTGAGGGCCCTCCAGCCTGTGGCCTTCATCTGTGGCGCTGTCTTTGGCGCTGTCTTTGGCGCCGGGGGGCGGGAAGCTTCAACAGTCCGCCGCCCGCCGCGGGGCCCCGCGCGCGGCGCCGCGCGGGCGGATTACGC
>JAITKE010000041.1 GCA_031278595.1 Puniceicoccales bacterium | reverse complement strand
AGCGCAGCAGCAAAACTTAAAAGTTTTGGGATCGCCGGCGAAAAAAAACCGAAGACAAAAACCAATCTATGGAGAAAAGACCCCCCTCATGTCCCACCGAGCGAAGTAACCCCGTTGATCCCCACCGAGTGAAGAGTCTTGTCAAAAGAGAGGAAGCTCGCAGAAAATTCCTCCTCTGTCAGAGGCCATTCGAGTCGAATCCCTGAGCAAGCGCTATGGAAAGCTCATGGCGGTGGATGGGATTTCCTTCAGCGTCCAGGCGGGCGAAGTGGTGGGGTTTCTGGGCCCCAACGGGGCCGGCAAGTCGACGACGCTGAAGATTTTAGCCGGTTTATTGGAGGCGGAAGCGGGACAGGTCGCCCTCTTCGGCCAATCGGTGGCCGAGAATCCCCGCATCGCCGCCGCCCACCTGGGCCTAATGCTGGAGAACAACCCTTTACCGGGAAAACTGCGGGTCGGCGAGTACCTGCGCTTCCGGGCGCGGATGAAGGGCATCGCTTCGGGGGCCGTCTATCGGCATGTGGAAAAAATCCTGCGCCACTGCGACCTCTACTATAAAGCACGGCACCGGCGCATCGCCTCGCTGTCCAAGGGCTTCCGCCAGCGGGTTGGGGTGGCGGAGGCCCTCCTGGGCAGCCCGAAGATCGTCGTCCTCGACGAACCCACCATCGGCCTGGACCCGCACCAGGTGCTGCTCTTCCGCCAGCTCATCGAGGCCTTCCGGGGCCGCCATACTTTCGTGATTTCCAGCCACATTCTTTCCGAAATCGAGGCCGTTTGCGACCGCGTCCTCATCCTCCACCAGGGCCGTCTGGTGGCCGACGGCGATGTCGCCCAGCTGAGGAAGGAATTCGTGCCGGAGGCGACCCTGCTCCTGCGGCTGTCGGGGGATGTCCGATCCCTCTCGGCCTTCGAGCGACGCTATCCGCAGTGGAAGTATCGCCGGCTCAGGACGGATTTGTCGGCCGACATGCAGCAACTGGCCATCGATTTCCGGGATTGTCTGGAGGAAAGGCGTGCCGTAGGGGAAGCGATTTTCTCTCATCGTGACTGGAAGTTGCTGGGGATGGAGGAAAAAAGGGCGACGCTGGAGGATATTTTTCTGGCGGCCACGCGGCGCCATTGGGACGAAAAATCATCGAAGGGATGAAAAGATTCTGTTTTCTGTGCGCCAATGAGTCCCGTCTGCTGGGCTATTCCGCCGTAAGCCATGTGGGAGCGGCGGCCTTTCTGTTCGCCATGGGCTTCCTCTTCCTCTTCCTCCTGGAGGAATATACCCGATTCGCGCAGTCGGAGCCCTTGGCCCTGGCCTTCTTCAAGGCCTTTTGGATTCCGAGCCTCCTGGTCGTCCCGGCCCTTACCGCCTCCCTCTTTGCCGAACGCCTGGGGGATAGGACTTTCGCCTCCCTGCGCGTCCTGCCGATACGGCTCTCGTCCCTCCTCCTCAGCGATTGGCTGGTCGCCTATGCCTATTACCTGGCCCTGTGGGCCATCGCCCTGCTCTTCCCTTGGATGACGCAGTTCTTGTTCCCCGAAGTCGCCCAATCTATGCCCTTTTTTCCGCCGTCCTGTGCCCTGGGGGGTTATGCCTTCATCGCCCTGAGCGGGAGCTTTTTCATTGCCATCGGCCTGTTCTGCTCCTCGCTGATGAGAAGTTCCCTGGTATCAGGCGTGCTGAGCTTCGGGTTTCTTCTGGCCCACTTCCTCTCCGGCGAAGGGCTTCGGCAGCTGGAAGCCCTGCGGGGAAAGCCCTTTAAGCCTCCCTTTCTCTCCCCAGATTTCTACAACGTCTTTCTCCAGATGGAGGATTTCTGCCGCGGCATCGTCGACACGCGGGTCCTCGTCTTCTACCTCGCCGGAACGCTCTTTTTCCTCTTCCTGGCCCAGCTCCTGCTGGAGCGGCATTCCGTCTAAAGGAAACGCCTGCTTTCATCCCCGGCTCGTTCGGGACGAGAAACTCAGGATGGGAAGCTCGGGGGTTCTCATCCCGGCTCATTCAGAGCGGGAAATCAGAACGGGAAACTCGGGTGCTCCAGGACCTTCATGGGATGGCTGGGGAGAACGCTTCCCCAGGGGAGAGCATGTCCCAGCAGGAAGGAGCTGATGGGCAGGCGTTTGCCTCCGGGGACTTGGATCTCCTGCAGGAGCAAATAATTCCCATCACCGGCGACGATGGCGGCCCCCTGAGGGGGAAGGGAGATCAGGGTGCCCGCTTCTTTTTCGGGGAGAGAGGACGGGGCCACGTCCGTCGAACAGATTTTATAAATCTCATCGCCGAGCTCGAAAACACAGCCCGGCCGTGGGCTCAGCGCGCGGATCCGCCGGTGCAGCACCTCTGCTGGTGCGTGAAAATCCAGGAATCGGTCGTGAGCTTCGAGTTTTCGGCAATAGCTGGCCTTGGTGGCATCCTGGGGATGGCGTTCAGCCTTACCCGACAGCAATTGCGGCAGGAATTGCTCGATCAGGGAGCGGGCCGCATGGCTCAGCTTGGCCGTTAGCTCGGTCTGGGTATCGTGGAAATCGATGGGGACGGAAAGCGAGCCCAGGCAATCCCCGGCATCCATGGCCGCGATGATCTCCATCAGGCTCACGCCCGTTTCGCTGGCCTCCGAAGCCAGGGCTGCTTCCACCGGGCTCGCCCCGCGGAAGCGCGGGAGTAGGGAAGCGTGGAAATTGAAAATACCCAGGGGCGGGTATTGGCGAAGGGCTTTTCCTATCATCTGCCCGTAGGCCATGACCAGGAGCAGTTCGCAGGACTGTTCCCGCAACCATTGCAATGTCCCTTCATCCGGCTTCTCGGGCCGATGGAGGGGAATCTTTCGCTCCAGGGCCCATTGGGAAACCGGGGTCGGCCTCGGAAGCTTTCCCCTCCCACTGGGCCGGTCGGGTTGGCTAATAATGCCTCCTAGGCGCAGGCGAGCCCGCCCATCTTCTCGATGGAGAAAGTCCAGCAGCGGTAGGGCTATGACATGAGAGCCGGCGAAGATGACGGAAGGGATGTCAGGCTTTGGCATTTTCTGCTTGGTGGCTCAGGTCTTGCGCGACGGCCCCTTGGCTCCGCCAAGGGCAGGCTTCCCGCTCCGCGGGAAGCCTGCGGCCAGCGC
>JAITKE010000065.1 GCA_031278595.1 Puniceicoccales bacterium | reverse complement strand
GGGAGACTATTTGGGACTGCCTTTGCGCCAAAGCTCCCTTCGGGGGCTTTGGCGGAGGCCCGCCTTTGGCGGGCCGCTTCCTTCGGAAGCCAAAGGCAGCCCCAAAAGGCTCCAAAGGCGCCAGACCTTCATATCCCGCCACTGGTCTCCATCACCGCCTTTTTAGGCCTTCTCCCAGAACCCCTCTCTGGCTCCCCTCCGGCCTCCTCGGGCCCTCCATCTCACCTTCTACCCAGGTTTTCCGCATCAGGCCTCCGTTATTACTTCCTTCCCAGGGCTCCCCTCCAAGTTTCCCTCCTCGGGCCCCCTCCGGCGATCCCAAAACTTTTAAGTTTTGCCGCTGCGCTCCGCGCAGCGGGCGCTGGGCCTTAAGGCCCAGCGCGGATCGCCGGAGTTGTTCATCTCCGGAGTCTCCCCTATCCCCAACCGGAAAGGACTTGTGGCCATCCCGGCGATGCCTATACACGGCTTTAGACCATGAAGCGCTTTGGTTGCGGCTTTTTTCCCATCCTCGCCTGTCTTTCCTGTGGGGTTAGGGCTGATGATGCGGGAGAGGAGAGAATGGGGCCGGAGATCAGCGCCGAACGGATCCGGCTCAGCGGACCGAAGGCCGGAGACACTGGATCGGAAACCGGAGAAATGCTCGCCAGCGGCAAGGCCCATCTCCGGGCCGATTCTCTACGGCTCAGGGCCGATGAGATCCACTACCGGCCGGAGGACGGCCAGGCCCAGGCGTCGCGCCGGGTATCGGCCCTCTATCCTCCCTTCCACCTCCGGGCGGAGGAGCTGCACTACGACCTGCGCCGGGCCCAGCTTTCCGGAAAAAATCTACGCCTGGGAAGGCCCCCCTTCTGCCTCGAAGCGGCCGAGGTCGAGGCCAAGACCGACTGGCTTTTGGCCCGCCGGGCCACTCTTTATCTCCACGAACCGGCACCCCTCTCGCTCAGCGCCCGGGCCGAGGAGATCCGCCTTTCACAGTCCCGCATCCTCGAGGCCCAACGGGTCCTCTTCTTCCTGGGCCCCCTGCCCCTCTTCTACGCCCGCCACTGCCGATGGGACATCGAGACCGACAGACCCCGGGTAAAGATCAAGCTGGGGCACGATTCCTCGCTGGGAGCCTTTGCCCAGTCCCGATGGCCGCTCCACGTCGGCCCCCACGACCAAGTTGGCGCGCTTTTCGACGGCTACGGCCGCCGCGGCTGCGGGGGTGGGGCGGAATTCTCCGTCACGGCGCCCGCCGATGCCGAGCTCCCCTGGGCCCTCGACGGCCAGGGCTATTTCATCCCGGACCACGGGCATCGGGGCCATGATTTTTTTTCCCATCCCCTGCCGAGAAGAAGGGGACGGGCCCGGCTCGGCTACCGGCAGTACCTTTCCGAAGATCTCCACGTCGCGAGCCACATCCACTGGTGGAGCGATTCGGAAATTCTCGGCGATTTCCACTACGGCGATTACCGGAAAAATCCCCTGCCCGATGCCTTCGCGGAGGCCAATTACCGGCACCGGCATGCCCTGACGACCCTGTTCCTGCGCGTCCCACTGCAGCGTTTCCGAAGCGCCACCCAACGGCTTCCCTCCCTGCGATTCGAGTATTTCCCTACGAACATTGGAGAGACCTCTCTCCACCAACAGGGATTCATCGAGTTCGCCCATCTCTCCCGGGAGGATCGCGGCGAGAGCTTCCTCCGGACGCGGGAGAAGAATCCCCTCCACACCCGACGGGCGGAGCTGGCCTATCAATTATCCTATCCCATCTCCTGGGGAAGCGGCATCGGCTGGACGCCCCTCCTGGGTCTGCGCGGGACGAGCTACGGCTCCTCCTCCTCTCCCCGAAAATCCTTTCGGCGCCTCCTGGGCCAAATCGGTTTCGACCTCGACCTGTGGGCCCACCGGCCGATGGACGTTCAGCAGGAGCGCTGGGACATCCATGGCCTGCGGCACGTGGTCCACCCGATGCTGCAGTACCGCTGGATTCCTCACGCCGAGCGCCACTGGGACAAAATCCCGGGCATCGACGATTTCGGCCGGGACAGCCATCTGCCGCTCCTGGACCTGCTGGAACGGCGCGACACGGACCGTCCCTACCGCTCCCACGTCCTGCGCCTCGGGCTGGAGAATTTCCTCCAGACCGCCGGTCCGGCCCCCCATCTGGCCCGTGACCTGCTCCGGTTCCACCTCTACCAAGACCTCTATCCACGGCGGCCGAGCCCTCCACCCCCCTTGCCCTCATCCCCATCCCCACGCTCCCACCGGCTCTCCCATACCTATCTCCACCTGTGGCTCCAGCCGGCCGAGTTTTTTCAGTTCCGGAGCGACCTGCGCTTCGAGCCCAGCGCCGGGATTTGGGAGGAATGCCGGAGTTCCTGCCACATTCTCAGCGGCGACCGGTGGCGGCTCCAGATCGGGCAGCGGCACCGGCGGCGGCGCACCCGGAGCTATTCCGCTGAAGTTTCGGGCAACCTCGATGCCGTCACTCGCTGGAAGGTTTTTTTCCAGTGGGATGCCCGTCAGCACCGCCTCGACGAGCACGGTTACCGCCTGACCCGCCAGATTTCCCAGACCTGGGATTTGGAGGTCGGCCTGGACATTCGATACCGCGATGCCCGAAGGAAACAGGTGCGGTTCTCCATCAGCTGCAATCTCATCCGCTGGTAAGCCCATGAAATGGATAGAACTGTGGGGACGGATGGGCCTTACGGCGCTGGGGACAACAGAGCCGCCTCCATCAGCCATAGTCTTCCGCTGGTAAGCCCATGGAACGGCCGGAATTATGGGTCTTGACGGGCTGCACGGCGGTGGGGAAGACGGAGCTGTCGCTGCGCCTCGCCGAGAAATACTCGGCCGAAATCCTCTCCTGTGACTCACGGCTGGTCTACCGCGGGATGGACATCGGGACGGCCAAACCCCGTCTGGAAGAACGGGCCCGGGTTCCGCACCACGGCCTCGATCTCTGTTCGATTTCCGAGCACTACGATGTCGATCGCTACCAGCGCTACGCTCTCCAAAAAATCGAGGACATTCAGCGCCGCGGCCATCCCATCCTCATCGTGGGTGGCTCCGGGTTCTATCTCCAGAGCTTCTACAGAGCCGTTACGGATGATGTTGTCGTTCTTCCGGGCATTCGGGAAGAGGTGGACGAGCTCTTCCGCCGTGGCGGACTGGCGGGCCTTCGGGAGGCGCTGCTCCGGGTCAGTCCCCAAACCGGCCCGCTGGATCTTCGCAATCCCCGGCGGGTGATGCGGGCCCTGGCCCGGTGCCTGGCCTCCGGCCGAAGTGTCCCGGAATTGCAGAGGAATTTTGAGAAAAAGGATTCGCTCTTCCAATCCTGGAAAAAACGTAGCTGCCTGCTCGAGCGGGAGGCGGAAAATCTTCAGGAACGCGCAGCCCGACGCATCGACGAGATGCTGGCGCAGGGCCTGGTCGAAGAAGTCCGGCAATTGCAGCGCCAGGGCCTGAGCTCCGACAGCCCCGCCGGTCGGGCCATCGGTTATCGGGAAACCCTCCAATGGCTGGAGAGCGGCTGCGGTGATGAGACGCTGCTGAAGGCCGACATTCTCCGGCATACGGGGCAGCTGATCCACAGGCAGCGCAGCTGGTTCCGCCATCAAATTCCCCTCGACCGAAGGCTGAACCTGGACCGGCAGAACCCGGATGAAAGCTTTGACATTTTAAGCTCCTTCTTTCACTGGGAAGCACCATGCTGCTAGCGGAAGCCACGCTCCTCTTCGGAACGACCTTTCTTTTCCTGGGAACGGCCTGGCTCTGTTTTCCAGGGCCCCTCCTGTCCTTCCTGGGGAGCAACCTGCGCGCGACCTGGGCCAATGTTCTCTGCTTTGGGTCGGCGATGGGCTGGTTCCTGCACAATATTGCCCATCTGGGGGAGGCCGACTTCGGGCAGTACCGGGGTTTCTTCTTCGGCTTCTTCGCCGTGATCGGCCTCATCGCCCTCTGCCATATCCGCGATTTTCTCGCCGTCCGTGGGGTCTGCATCCTGGTCCTCCTCAGTGCCCATGAGCTGCTGAAGGCCGCCTATATGGAACCGCCCCTTCCCCGACTGTGGATGGTCTCGGGGCTCTATGTCCTGATCATTCTGGCCATTTACCTGGGCACCTGGCCCTACCGCTTCGGGGATTTTGTCCTTTGGCTGCGGGAGAAAAGGGGATTTTTCTACCCCCGCCTCCTGGGCGTGCTCTTCGGCCTCTACGGCTGCATCGTCCTCTCGACCCTGTACTGAGCTTCCGGTCTGGATTGGTTATTTGGGCTTGGGGGGCATCTGTGTTTTGGGGCTGGCTTTGTCTGAGGGGAAAGGACTTCGTCCTTTCCCCTCAGACGGCCCGCTGCGCGGGCCCGATTTCTTTGAAATCGAAAGCCAGCCCC
>JAITKE010000062.1 GCA_031278595.1 Puniceicoccales bacterium | reverse complement strand
AGCCTGATGACGATCCTCACCTCTCCTTACCTGCTGTTCATCGCGTCCCTGATCATCTGCTACGGCACCAGTGTTAATCTCGTAGAAGTGCTCTGGAAGAAACAGGTGGGCATGCACTGCGGCAGTCCCAATGCCTTCAATACCTACATGAGTTGGTACACCTTTTGGACAGGAATTGTCTCGATCGTCATGATGATCGTGGGGGGCAATATCCTGCGCCTGTTCCGTTGGCTGATCGCGGCGGCCATCACGCCCTCGATCATTCTCCTGCTGGGCAGCTTGTTCTTCGTCTTCGTGCTCTTTCGCGAAAACCTGGCTCCTGTTCTGGGGACCGTCGGCCTGACGCCGCTCTTCGCCGCCGTCCTCCTGGGCACGGTGATCCTGATCATCTGCAAATCGACCAAGTACGCACTCTTCGACCTGACGAAGGAAATGGCCTACATCCCGCTGGACGAGGAGATGAAGGTGAAGGGCAAAGCGGTGGTCGACGTGGTGGGTGGACGCCTGGGCAAGGCCGGAGGAGCCTGGATTCAGGCCGCGCTGCTGGTGCTGATCCCCAACGCCACCTACTTCATCATCGCTCCCTATTCCTTTCTGATCTTCATCCTGGTCTGCGGGTTCTGGCTCTTTTCGGTCAAGAGGCTGAGCGTGCGGGTCGAGCAGGCGAGGATCGTGGCGGGCGAGACGGACAGCTAGGGGGAAGATGAGGCGCGGATGCCTCCAGAGGGTGCCGTTAAATAAAAACTAGGGGCTTCGTCAATTGTGAGAGCCTAGAGAGTATCGTCAAAATCAGGCAGTAGCCTTCTCATTTTGCCACACAATTCATCGGATAGGCCGTGCCTCTTAGGTGTCCTTTTTCCATTTCCTCCTTCTTTCCTCTCTTTTTCCCTTTGTCCGTCGTTTATTTTGACGACACGCTCTAGAGAATTCCGTTCCTCCGGAGGGGGCCCCGGGGGCTCGGCCTGCGGAGCGAGTGTTTTTTGGTGACCGGTGCGGCGGGGGATGTGGGGGCTGGCTTTGCCTGAAGGAAAAGGACTTTGTCCTTTTCCTCCAGGCAGCCCGCGCAGCGGGCACGATTCCAAAGGAATCGAAAGCCAGCCCCCAACCGTCGATCCTACCCCCAACCGTTAGCCCCACACGCCATCGTGAGGTCGGTCATCCGCCTTTTCTCGTCCGAGAACTTTTCGGCCTGAAGTTCCGCCCTTCGGGCCATTTTGCATTGCGTCCGGGCGGAGAACCCTAGAACATGGCAGCATGTCTGAGTTTCCTGCAATGGTCTTTCCCGACCCCTCCCGGTTCGACGCCATCCTCTTCGACTGTGACGGGACACTGGTGGACACGATGCCGCTGTTCTACTATGCCTGGCGCGATTCCCTGGAGCGCTATGGGGCGAAGGTCGACTTCCGCTGGGATTATTTCTGCGACCGAGGAGGGCAGCGGACAGAGGTGACTCTAAATGAGATCTGCGCCAGTTCCGGAGAGAGGATCGACGAGGAGACCCTGCTGCGTCACCAGCGGGACTTCATCGCTGCGCACATCGGGGGCGTCGTGGCCATAGGGCCGGTCGTCGGGTTCGCCGAGCACTGCCGGGATCTCGCCAAGCCCCTGGCGGTGGCCTCCGGCGGCTATCGGGAATTCGTCCACCAGTCCCTGGAGGGGACGAAGATCAAGTCCTATTTCCCCGTCATCGTCACCTGCGAGGATGTGGAGCACACGAAGCCGGCACCGGATCTCTTCCTGCTGGCGGCGAAAAAACTGGGCGTTGTGCCCAGGCACTGTTTGGTGCTGGAGGACAGTCCCCTCGGCATTCAGGCGGCCAGCGCGGCCGGTATGGCCTCCTGGCTCGTACCGGCGATCCACCGCTCGGGCGCCCTGCCGGAAGTCAAAATACTGTAAAAATCTCCCTCGCGACGCATAAATCTTGTCCGCGGAGCGTGCCCTCGTTCTCTATCCCCGCCGCGCTGCGGGCAGGAGAACAAGAGAAAATCGTGCCTCGTTCATCGTCTGGGGGTCTGTGGGCCAAACCGAGAATTGTCATTGCGGAGGATGATGCGGTGTTGGCTCAGGCGATGAAGCGACAGCTGGAGCTGGTCGACATGAGCACCGTGGTCTTTTCCCTGGGAGAGGCGGTGATGGATTTTTTCCAGCAGCCCAAGGTCGGTGCCCATCTCCTCCTGCTGGACCTGAACCTGCCCGACGGCAGCGGCCTGCTGCTTTTCAAACGCCTGCAGGAGCAGAGGATCGCGGTGCCGACGATCTTCGTGACCGGCGAGACGGATGAGCGGACGAAGGTGCAGAGCCTCGACATGGGCGGCGATGATTATCTGACCAAGCCTTTTAGCCTGGCCGAGCTGCTGTCCCGGGTGAATGCCGTTCTCCGGCGGACGACGAGCGCGTCGGAAGATGTGCCTTCGGGCGTATCCTTTCACGAGCAGGAGTTCTTTTTTTGCGGCGTGCGGGTCGTGCCGGGGGAGATGGAGCTCCATTTTCCCGCCGGCCCCGTGCGCATCGGGAAGCGATTCTTCGGCCTCATGGCCTATCTGTCGCACAATCCCAACGTCGTTTTGCCAAGAACTCAGCTGATCCGCGGCGTTTGGGGACGCTTTGCGAACCCGAAGGGCCGTTCCCTCGACCAGTACGTCATGCACGTGCGCCAGCTCTTCCGGCAGCAGGGTTGTTCCGCGGATCAGCTCCGGACGGTGCACGGCGTTGGCTATTACTACCAGTCAGACCAGCATTCGGAGGGGGTTCAGGAGCCCTCTCGGCCGGAGGAGGGTCTTGGAGCGCTCTCCTGAAGGGCCCCGGGACAGCCCTCGAAGAGGGCTTGAGCGGCTAAAGCCGCTTGCTCGCGAAGCGAGCGTCCCGGGGCCCCTGCCCAAACGCTCGACAGAAGCCCCGGCTCCCACAATCGACAACCCTCCGGGTTTCCACGATTTGGAGCCCAGGGCCGCGCGCGATGGCCGCTTTGCGGAGCAAAGCCGGCGCCGGCGCGCCTCCGGCGCGGCCGGCGCCTTGGTCGGAGCCCCCCTTCCGGAGGAAGGGGGGCTCCGACCGGCCATCGCGCGGGAACCAACCCAGAAAAAAAGAAGGCCCGAGGTGATATGCCGGGGATGGCGGCGGGAGCGGCATCGCGCGGGAAGGATGAGGGAAGGCTCTCCAACACCGATAGAGAAGGCCTGAAGCGGCGCTTCCCTGGGTTTTCTCTGGGGCTGTCGGCATCGCCGGACGGACGAGGAGGGGAAGTCGGCGGAGGGAATTTTCCCCAAGGAAGCGAGTTATTTTGGCTAGGATGGATAGGTGGAAGAAGTGGCTCCCAGAGTGGTTTTTTCTCGAATTTTTCTCGGACTTTTTCTTGAATTTCCTCGGGCTTTGTGCTTTAATAGGGGGCGTCCGAAAGTCACCATGAGTTCTGTTACTGTTCCCGAGAATACCCCCAGCTGGACGCCGAATGCCCGGCCCCCGCGCTTCGTCCGCCGCGATGGCGAAGAGGTTGCCTGGAATGCCAAGAGGATCGAAAAGGCCGTGGGCGAGGCCTTCGTCGCCCAGCGGCGGGAATCCTTCCCCACGGCCCGAGAGATCGCCCAGACCATCACCCGCCGGGTCAGCGCCCTCAATGTCCCCAGCGTCGCGCTGGAGCGCGTGCAGGATATGGTTCAGGAGGAGCTGATGCGCCGCGGGCACTTCAAGGTCGCCGAGGCCTACATCCTCTACCGCTCCGAGCACGCGAAGCTGCGCCGCCCGAAGCCGAAGCCGACGAGCTCTATTCAGGAGAGCTTTCTGCTGGTGAAGGAGGCGGATGGCCAGAGCCGCCTGTGGACCATCGCGGAATTGCTGCCCCGGATCGCCTTTGCCGCCCGTGGGCTCGACCTGCCCCTGTCGCCGACGGAGATCGCCCATCGCCTGGGCCAGAAGCTCGAGGGGGAGATCGAGCAGGCGGACCTGGAAGTCCACCTGAACCGGCAGGCCCGGGCCCTGGTGGCCGTCGCCCCCGAGTTCGACTTCTTCGCCGCCCGCTTCCGCTGGAGCTTCCTCTACTCCCGCCTCTTGGCTTGGGAGCCGACCGCCCCGGAGCTCCTGGAAAAGGCCTACCGGGAGGCCTTTCCGCGCCATGTCCGGCGGGCCGTCGAACGGGGCATTCTGCACACCCGCATGCTCGACTGGGATCTGGATCGCCTGGCCGAAGCGCTGGACGTGGGGGCCGACGAGCACTGGGAGGGCCCGGCGACGCAGGACCTGCTGGAGCACTTCCTCCTGCGGGACTGGGAGAGCGGCGAAGTGGACGAGCTGCCGCAGTTCCTGTGGATGCGGGTGGCGATGGGGATATTTTTGTCCGAAAAGTCCTCTCCTCGCGAGGATCCGGTGATCGAGCTCTATCAACTGCTCAAGGACCGGCGCTGCTGCGTCTCCCCGCCGGTGCTGAGCTATGCCGGTACGCCGAAGGCCCAGCTCCTGTCCGCCTACGTCTACCAGTTGCGGGATGACCTGGAGAGCATCATGGCCCAGGGCATCGCGGACAACGCGCTGGCGGTCAAGTGGGGCGCGTCGCTGAGCGGCTCCTGGACAGCGGTGCGGGGGGCCGGCAGCCCGATTCGGGGCACGCGCCGGCGCAGCGCCGGGGTGATCCCCTTTCTGGAACTGCACCAGCACCAGCTCGCCCTCGCCCGGCCGGCCATCGGCGAGAGCCCGAAGCTCTACGGCCAGGCCGCGCTGGAGCTCTGGCATGCGGACATCGAGGACTTCATCGACTTCCGCTCATCGGGGGCACGGGCATCGGACTCCTCCCTCGCCACGGAACTCTGGATTCCCGACCTCTTCCTGAAGCGGGTGCGGGCCGAGGGGGAGTGGACGCTGTTTCGGGTGGAGGAGGTGCGCCCGCTGCAGACCCTGTACGGCGAGGCCTTTGAAAGGGCCTACGAGGCCCAGGAGCAGGAGGCGCGGGCGGGCAGATGCTGGGGCCGCAGCCTGCCGGCGGCCGGGCTCTGGGGGAAAATCCTCGCCCGCATCTACGAAAACGGCTTCCCGCGAATCGGCTTCAAGGATCGCTGCAACGGGGCCCACATGCTCGCGCCGGAGGGCCTGCTCCACAGCAGCGGTCTGGAGTCGGAGCTGCTGCTGCGGTCGGAGCCGGAGGCCTCGCTGGGCTGCCCCAGCGCCGTCCTGTCCCTGCCGCGGCATCTGGATGCGTCGGGTGCCCTCGACCGGGCCCAGCTGCGGCGGAGCGTACGCCTGGCGGTACGGGCGCTGGACGTGATGCTCGACGCCAAGTCCACTCCCTCTCCGGCGGCGGAGGCGCTGACGCTGCGCTACCGGCCCATCGCCCTGGGCCTGGTCGGCCTGCAGGAGGCGCTGTGGCAGAAGCAGCTGCCCTTCGACTCCCCCGCCTCATTGGCCTTTCAGGACGAATGCCTGGAAATTTTTTCCCACGACGTGATCGAGGCCTCCGTCGACCTGGCCCAGGAGAGGGGCCGCTACCCGCGCTTTGGACATTCCTTCTGGGCGCAGGGGAAATTCCCCTGGGAGTGCCAGGGCCGGGCGCTGCGGCCGGGGGAAACGGCACCGGGGGAAGCAACACCGGGGGAAACGGCGCCGGTGGGAATAGCAGCGGAAGAAGCAACACCGGAAGGAGTGGCGAAGGAGGATGAGAATCGGGAAACCCGGCAGCCCTCCCTCGACCGGGAGGCGCTCCGGACGGACGGAATGGCGCCGGAGGGCGGAAATCGAGAGGCTCGGAAGCCCTCGCTCGACTGGGAGGCCCTGCGGCAGCGCCTGCGGAGCCATGGCCTGCGCCACGCCTATCTCCTGGCCCTGCCGGCGGCCGAGTCCGCCGCCCGGCTGATGGGCTGTTCCCCGGGCATGCTGCCGGCGACGGGGCCGCTGGATCCGCCGAGTTTTTCTGAAAATCGGAACGAGCCGGAGCTCTTTCCCAAACATGCCCTCGTCCGCACCCTCCGCAGCGCGGGCGTCTGGACGGCGGAGTTTTACCAAAAGCTCTGCCGCGGGCAATCCCTGGCGCTGCTCTCGGCCGATTGGCCGGAGGCGATCCGGGCCGTCGCCCGGACGGCCTTCGAGCTGGATGCGGAATCCCTGCTCCAGGCCGCGGCCCTGCGGCAGCGGTGGCTCGACCAGTCCCAGACCCTGGAGCTCTACCTGGATCGACCCAACATGGCGGCCCTGTCCAGTCTCTACCAGCGGGCCTGGGAGTACGGCCTCAAGACCCTGCATGGGCTGAAGCTGGCCCCGATGGCCGATGCCTTGGAAACGCTCCCCCTCGGCTCACTGGATGCGGCGATGGCCGGGTTGCGGCAGGGAATGGCGCCCTACGACTTCTAGATGAGACTTCTTTCGAAGCGATGAATTCTTCTGTCGAGAAATCTTTTAGGCTCGAATATCCCCTACTTACCCCTCAAAATTACCCTCTCTTTATATCGCCTTATCTTCGAGAAATCTATGGTATCGTCAAAATCAGACAGCGAGCTCCTCATCTTACTCTACAATTCATCTGATGGGCCATGTCTCCTGTGTGTCCTTTTTTCCATTCCCTCTTTCTTCTTCTCTTTTTTCCTTTGTTCCTCTTTTGTTTGACGACACGCTCCAGCCCATGGCAAATTTTCCCCGCCGCGTCGAGAACCTGATCGCCTCCCTGCGCGGTCTGCCGACCAATGGCAGCGGGGCCCGGGATGTGGTGGCCAAGCCGCTGGGCGATACCCTGGAGCATTGGCTGAAAAAGAACCTGCCGGAGGCGCTGCTGCGCCTGGAGGAGCGGATCGCGCGCCGCTGGCCGGAAATCGTGGGCCCCGCTCTGGCCCAGTACTGCCAGCCCCTCCTGGTCATTCGGGACGATGTGCTGGTGGTGGAGGTTCTGAACAGCGTCGCCCGCCATGCCCTGAGCCTGCGCCTGGATGAGGTCCTGGAGCAGTTGCACCGAATGCCCGGCTGCCGCCGCATCGAGCGGATCCGCTGCTGCCTGCCGTCGTAGCCGGCCAGGGTAGCCCCATGGCCACTTGACTCATCTTCCGGCGGCAGGCCGCTTCTCCCGCTCCCTTCGGTATCGCCCCAGGGCGAGTGGAGGCCGGAGCCGCCGGGAACTCCCGCTGCCAGGTTCGGAGGAATTTTCCCTCCCGGCCGGAAAGAGCCTTGCGCTGAGCTCACGGGAGGAGCATCTTCATGGGCATGGGCCCGAGCTGTCCCTTTCGCCGAAAATATCCCCTGCCACAGCCGAAGGACGATGCGTTCTTCATGGCCATGGCCTACGACGAGGCCATCCGGGCCTGGGAGGAGGGCGAGGTGCCGGTCGGGGCCGTCGTGGTGTACGACCGGAGGATCATCGCCGCCGCCCACAACCGCATCGAGGCCAGGCAGGAGGCCACGGCGCACGCGGAGATGCTGGTGCTGGCCCAGGCCGCGCGGGCGCTGGGGGGTTGGCGCCTGAACGGCTGTACGCTCTACAGCACCAAGGAGCCCTGCCCGATGTGCGCCGCCGCCGCCCGCCTGTCGCGGGTCGATGCCCTCGTCTTCGGCATTCCGGAGCCCCGGCCGCTTGACCCGGCCGCCCCTCTCCCGGATGCTGCTTTCCCGCGGGGGCTGGTTCCCGGTCTCCCGCGGGGGCTGGTTCCGAAAAATCCCTCAAATTCCCCCCGGCCGCCCGGGATGCTCGCTTCGCGGGCGAGCGGCTGCGCCGCTCAGGCCCTCTGCGAGGGCCATCCCGGGCGGGCCCAGGACGAAACCGGGCGGGCCCGGGACGAGACGCGCCTAGCCCGAGATCAGACTCGCCCTTCGGCCAATCTCAATCCCTCGCATCCTTCGGCCAATCTTCTGCGCCCTTCAATCCGCTCCGGCATCCTCGCCGAGGACTGCTATGCCCTCCTCCGCAGCTTCTTCTCGCAGCGACGCGGGAAAGATGTCCTAAAACAGCCTTAAAACATTGACTTGCTCTTGACAGAGGTTATCCTCAAAACTAGCGATGCTTTGGCGTATTGAAGGTGCTACCGGCCGCCGATGAACATTCATAAAACCCTGAACATTCATAAAACCCTAAGCTTCGGCTTCCTGGGACTTGGATTCGTCCTGGAACTTTCCTCGCCGCTTCCGGCCGAGCCCAGGACCACCGGCATCACGGTCTCGTTTAAAAAGCGCGACACTTCTGATGCCTTCGTGTCCTACGATGCCGGGAACCAGGATTTAGGGGAGGAAGGCGAAGCTGGCGCCGAGGGTGAGGAAAAAGCCCAAGAGGCGCTCGAAAAAGGAAAGACCTGGTTCGAATTTTGCTGCGGAATCCTGACGCCCCCTCCGGCGCTCAGAGAAGTTCTGGAGGGAGGATCGTTAACTAAGGTTACCCACGTATATCCGAACTACGATGAGAGTGAAGAAGGTGACGCCATCGATCACCTGAAGGAGGTTTTTCCCAATTTATACCAAACCATCGGGAATATGGCGGTGGATGCCCTGCAGTACGCTGAGAATATTTCCGCCGAGCTCTGGTGCACGGTGCTGCATTGGAATTGCCGCTCCAATGGGCCATGGCCTTTGGCCTGGCTTCCGGGTGGCGTTCAGAGTGCAGAGTTTACGATTTCGGGCCTAAAACCCGCATCCACAGCGCAGTTCTATTCTTCATGGCCGGGAAATTCCCGGTTTTACTTCCAAAGCTCCTCGGGTCAAGCAGATGGGTCGACCAAGGCGTCGATCCCTGTTGTACTCCCAAGGGAGTGTGGTCTAGAAAACGGTGATATCTTCACCCTGATCTGTACTCCCAAGGAGGATGGCGGCAAAGAACGGGTTTTGATAAAAACCTATGTCGTTTTTGGCGAGGGGAATGAGAGCCAGGATTATCTCCTGGCCAGCATGGGTTGGAGAAAACTTCTGGCCTCGCCATCGAAGGTAGCGGCGTCGAAGGAGGAAACCTCACCGAAAGGGATACCTAAAGAGGAAGCGGAACGAAGAAGGGATGTTCCGTCCGAAGAAGCGGCAGCCGATGGGCCTCCATCAGGGGAACAGCCGAAAGTGACGGCTGACGAGGATGCGGAAGTGGCAGAGAAAACTGTGGCCGATGAAATGCCGGAGATGGCATCGGGGGAAAATGCAGCGGCTGAGGAGGCAGCGGCTGAGAAATCAACGCCAGAGGATGCGGATGCGGATGAGGAAGTGGCAGGTGATGAAGGAGCGACGGCCGAGGAAACGGCTGAAGAGGAAGCGGCAGCTGAGGAAACGCCAGAGACGGAAGCAACGCCGAAGTTTGAGATACCGATGCTTGCTCCGGAGGACTGCAAGGCCTATGCGGGAATGCAGCTCCTTTGCGGTGGCACTACTGGGGATCAGGAAAGGATGCCGCAAGGAGAGGAATTCGCGCTGCGGGAATACATCAGTCATAAGCCGGGGAAGGAGAATTGCTTCTGTGCTCTCAGGGCGGGCAGGCCTAGGGGGCCCGGGGGCAACGTGGACTATTTTGCGCGCAGGGTCGACCGGGATCGTGGAAGAGGCGAACCGGCGCGTGTGACTCGAATATTCCATGATCTATTTCAATGCCAGTGGAATGTTTTAGATTTACTTAAATGGGGGGCTGTGTCGATGATCCAATCCGAGACAGGGACTCCATTGTTTCAATGGAACGTCCTTCGATTGTTCCAAAAGTGTGTTTGGTCAAAGCTCCAATGCAGGGCGGAGCAGAACGAGGGTGAGTCGGAGGAATCGCCATCCCGCAACCCGGATGAGATAGCCGCGGCGAAGCGAATGCTGGAGCGCTACCAGGGCCATATGGAGCTTGTGGAAACGGCCTGGCAGCATCTGCTGCCGGAAGACCTGGGCGCCGAAGAGGCCGGTCATTGGGTTGGCGCCGAGCTCTCGGCCCGCCTGGGCCTGTCTCTGCACCAGATGAGCTTTGATTTCCGTATTTTAGAGGAAAGTGACCTGGAGCAGGGATGTTTTGTGAACTTCGAACGCACCGAGCACTTTCAAAATCCTGCGGGAGGAGAGGATCGGGTCGCCCTGCTCGCGCTGGACGGTGCCGGCGTAAACGGCCCCATCTGGGCTCGGGATTACGACGACGGACCGTTGGGAACCCGTGTGAAACATTTTCCCTCCATAGCCCCCTGGGGAACTCCCCTGCTCCGGCGGATCACCAGCTCCCGTACGGATCTCGAGTGGTTTCGTCTCTCGCCGCGGTGGACGGAACGGCTGTGGGACGGGGAGCCCCATGCGCTCTATTTCTTTCTCATCCACCCGGAGGGCCTGGAGCTTCACCTCCTGTTGCTGCAGCTGAGATTGTCCGGAGAGCCCGGGGCAGTCCGGGAGCGCAACGGCCCCTTGGCGGAGCCAAGTCGGCCTCCCGAGGGGGGCGCGGAGCGCCCCTCGGGAGCCGGGGTTGGGGCGCGGCGCCGCCGCGCGCCCACGGGGCGGTGGGCCGAGGCATCCCCCCCCCCGGCAACGACCGCCGGGGCCGTGGCGC